>JAXGSX010000130.1:0-10037 GCA_040775225.1 Kiritimatiellia bacterium
ACGGGGCGCAAATCCATTCCGCGCAAACGGCTTCCCGCCGCGGCATTGAAAGCGGTGCGGAATGCCGGCAAGTCGGCGCGGCGCAGCGCCAGGCCGGCGGCCGAAGCGTGGCCGCCGCACGCTTCCAGGCATCCGGAACATTCCCGCAGGCATTCCAGCAGATTGCATCCCTCAATCCCGCGGGCTGAACCGCGTCCCAGGCCGCCGCCGTCAAACGCCACGACCACCACCGGCCGGCGGTAACGCGCGGCCAGGCGCGCGGCAACAATGCCGATCACTCCCGGATGCCAGTCCTCCTGGGCCGCAACCAGGCCGAATTGATCGGCAGGATCAAACTTCAAATCAATTCCCGCGGATGCCTCGTTGAATATCCGGGTCTCTATTTCCTGCCGCGCGCGGTTGGCGCTATCCAGTGCGTCCGCCAGCGCCGCCGCCCGCGCCGGATCTTCAGTCAGCAGCAATTCCAACGCGGGCTCCGGGGTTTGCATCCGGCCGATTGCATTCAAGCGCGGCGCCAGGCCGAACGCCACGTGCCCGGCGTTGATCTCCGGGGGAAGCCCGGCGCGATCAATCAAGGCTTGCAAACCGACGCGTCCGATGGAATGCAAAAGATTCAATCCATGCCGGACCAGGATGCGGTTGTCTTCCAGCAAGGGCACAATATCCGCCACGGTGCCGAGCATTACCAGATCCAGCCAGGCCCGCAAGTCCAGCCCGGCGGCGGCCGGCCGGCCGGCGGCCGCCATGGCGCGGCAAAGCTGGTAAACCACTCCCACTCCCGCCCGCATGCATGCCGCCGCGTCTTCGCCCAACTTGGGATCTACAACGGCGGCGGCCGGCGGCAGTACCCCGCCGGGCTCATGGTGATCGGTCACAACCACATCCACACCGGCCGCCGCCGCCAGCGCGCAGGTTTCCGCGGAAGTGATTCCTGTGTCAACCGTGATAATCAGAGACGGCCGGCCCGATTGGCGGCAGCGTTCCAGGGCCGACGGCGTAAAGCCGTAGCCGGCCTGAAGGCGGTTGGCCAGGCAGGGCGTGACGGATGCCGCACCCAGTTCCCCCAAAACCTGCAACAGGAGCGCGACGCTGGTGATGCCGTCGGCGTCGTAATCGCCGAAAATGACGATTTCTTCGCCGTCATCCACCGCCCGCCAGATGCGATCAACGGCCGCCGGCATGCCCGGCAAATTCAACGGATTTCCCAGGTTCTCCAGCGCCGGGCTCAAAAACCGGCGGATGGCCCCGATATCCGGCAGATTGCGGGCCGCCAGCACGGCCGCGGCCGCGCGCGGCAGGTTGAAATCCCAAGCCAGTTGCGCAATGCGCGCCGGATCAACCTCGGCCGGGCGCCAGATCCGCCCGGCCGCGCCCTCCGCCGCCGGTTGCCGCGCACCCGCATCGCCATCGCGGACTATCATCATTTTTTGACAGGCTTGTCCGGCCGGCGGGACCGGTACAGGTTTAACATGACCGGCACGGCGATGTAAATTGTGGAATAAGTGCCGGCGATGACGCCGATGAATAGCACCAATGCGAAGTCATTGATGGCGCCGCCGCCGAATACCAGCAAAATCGTCACCGCCAGGAAGGTGGTCAACGAAGTCAGGATGGTGCGGCTGAGCGTCTCGTTCAGGCTGGCATTGCACAACTGTTTGAAGGCCGCGCGGTTGTCGGCCGCATTGGGCTGCGCCCTGAGTTTTTCACGGATGCGGTCGAAAATCACGATCGTATCATTGATCGAATAACCCACAATCGTCATCAAGCCGGCGATCAACATCATGTTGATCTGGCGTCCGAGCAGGCAATAAACACCCACGCACACCAGCACGTCATGCACCAGCGCGGCAATGCCGCCGATGGCAAAGGCGAATTGAAAACGCCAGGCAATATACAACACCATGCCGATCAGCGAAAATATCAGCGCCTTGGCCGCACGGCCCACCATCTCACTGCCGATCTGCGGTCCGACGACATCCTCGCTCAGCAACTTGAAACCCTCGTCCGCGAAACGCGTCAGGATGGTCTGCTTGGCCAGTTCGGCGCTGGCGGCATCGGTGCGCAACTGCAGGTGTTCGCCGCTGCCGTCCAATTCACGCTGGTACTGGATCTGGGTTTCGCGCGCGCCGGCTTCCGCCAGCGCGTCCCGGATATCCGCCACCGCCGGTTTTCGCGCAAAGTTAAACGACAAAGCCGCGCCGCCGGTGAAATCCGTGCCCAGCACGCGCGTGTGGTCCTTGGCCGCGCGGATTCCCACCAGCGCGCTGCAGACGACCACCACGATGATCGAAAACGTCAGCGCGGACTTGTAAAACGCCAGGAAATTGATCTTGCCCACGCGGAAGATGTTCAACATGCGGATCCGCTGGACCTTGCCGTTGCGGATGACCAGGTCAAAAATCAGGCGGGTTACCACCAGGGCGGTATACATGCTCGCCATGATGCCGGCGGTCAGCGTGACGCCGAATCCGCGCACCGGCCCGGTGCCGAAAATGAACAGCAGCACCGCCGCCATGACGGTGGTCAGGTTGGAATCCAGAATCGTCAGGAAGGCCTTGTCATAGCCCGCGGCTACCGCGGGAGCCAGACGCTTGCCCAGGTTTTGCTCCTCGCGGATGCGTTCGAAAATCAAAACGTTGGCATCCACGGCCATGCCGATCGTCAACACGATCCCGGCGATGCCGGGCAGGGTCAGCACGGGCAAACCTACCTCCGCCCCGCCGGCGCCGGTGAACAGACCCATGACGCCGGCGGTGACCATCATCGCCAGCGGCAGCAGCAGCATGTTGCACAGCAGGCCGATATTGGCGATCAAGCCGCCCCAGAAATAATAGATCAGCATGAAGATGACGACGGCCGCGCCGCTGAAGAACGCCGCGCGCAATCCGCTGGCAATGGAATCGCGGCCCAGCGACGGGTCCACGCTGCGCGATTCGATGATTTTCACCGGCGTCGGCAGGGAGCCGGCGCGCAGGACGATCGCCAGGTCCTGGGCCTCTTTCAGGCTGAAATTGCCTTCAATCATGGCCTCCCCGCCGTAAATCGCCGTCTTGATGAAAGGCGCGGAATACAATTTGCCGTCCATGATGATGGCCAGGAAGCGCCGGCCGTTGGGATTGGGATTCCGGGCGCCGCCGGGCGCGTAATCCGACGTGATGTTGGCAAATCGCCGCGCGCCTTTGGCGTCGAAAGTCATGGAAACATAAGGCTGTCCGGCCGGACCGTATTCCACCTTGGCGTTGCGGACGGCATTGCCCTTCAATTCGCTGCGTTTCCTGACAAAATACGGAATGTACAGCTTGTGGCCGCTGATCATGCGCTCTTCCAGCATAAAAACATAGCCCGGCGGAGCCTGGAACCCGCGCATTTGCGCGCGCCAATCTTCGCCGAAGGTTTCCGGCGCCGCCGTACGGATGCGCTGGTAATACTCGCCCCGGCGGCCTTCGGCGTCCATATGCACAATTTGAAAACCTTCCGGCGACAGGCCCTTGTCAAAAAGCTTGCGCACCAGTTCGTCGTTGTCCTCATGCACCATGCTGAATTCCAGGAACGCGGCGCTCTGGATCAACTTCGCCGCGCGCTCCTGGTCTTCCGCGCTGGAACCGGGAATTTGCACGGCAATGCGGTTGTGATGCTCGGGATAAATCACCGGTTCGGCCACGCCCAGGGCGTCCACGCGGTTGCGGATGATTTCCAGCGCCTGTTCCTGGGCTTCGCGCACTTTCTCCGGCACGCGTTCCCGCACCTGGGCATCCGTCAGGTCCCGGTATTCCTCGCGCAACTGGCGGAAAATGTCTTCCTCGTCAATCTCCACCGTGAAGCTGGCGCCGCCGCGCAAGTCGAGTCCCAGCTTGATCTTATCCGGCGGAATGACCAGCGCCAGCGAAAACGCCATCAACACCGCGAATATCAGCCATTTCCAAACAGCGTGCTTGTCCATGCGTCTTACTCCTTCGTATCCTTGCGCAAATCGTTTTCATCCTTCAACACCCGGGTCACCGCCGCCCGCACCGCTTCCACCTTGGTGTTGTCGGCTATCTTAATGACAAACACGTCCGGCTTGACGTTGGCCACCACGCCGATCAATCCTCCGGCAAACAATACCCGGTCGCCGGTTTTGATCGAATCAATCAACTTGCGGCGCTCCTTTTCCCGGCGCTGTTGCGGCAGAATCATCATGAAATAGAACAAAGCCACCATGATCACCAGCCAGCCGATCAGCAATCCCGGGGATTGCTGCTGTCCGGCGCCGCCCGGACTCCCGCCCATGCCCAATGCCAGCATACTTGCCATTGATGTCATCATCCGTCCCCCTGCATCTTCGCTTGGTTAATAAACTGTTCCCGCCTCCGCCAGTCTCCGGTCAAACTCCGCTTTAAACTGCCGGAAGCGGCCTTCCGCCACCGCCGCGCGCGCGGCGCGCATGAACTCCATGTAGCAAAACAGGTTGTGGATCGTCAGCAAACGCACCCCTAAAATCTCGCCCACATTCAGCAGGTGGCGGATGTAAGCCCGGGAAAAATTCCGGCAGGCATAACAGCCGCAGCCTTCCTCCAACGGGCGCCGGTCAGAACGCCAGACGGCATTCCGGACCGCGTAATGCCCGCGGCCCGTAAAAGCCGACCCGTGGCGCGCCAACCGCGTCGGCATCACGCAATCGAACATGTCCACACCCTGCTCGATCGCCGCCAGTATCTGCCCCATCATCCCCACACCCATCAGGTAGCGGGGCCGTTCCGGCGGCAGACAGGCGGAGGTGGCCGCCACCGCCTCCAGCAATACTTCCTGCGGTTCGCCCACGCTGACCCCGCCTATGGCATAGCCGTCAAATCCCTGCTCCACCAGTCCGGCGGCGCATTGGCGCCGCAGGTCGGCATACCTGCCGCCCTGCACGATGCCGAAAAGCGCCTGGGCCGCCGGACGCGGGGCCTTGGCACATACAGCCGACCATTGTAGGGTGCGGCGGACGGCATTGCAAGCGTATTCATAATCGCAGGGATAAGGCGGGCATTCGTCAAAAGCCATGGCCACATCGGCGCCCAGCCGGCTCTGGATGTCCATGGCTTCGCGCGGCCCTATGAACAGGCGGCGGCCGTCCACGTGGGAGTTGAACTCCACGCCTTCGTCGCGTATCTTTCGCAAACGGGCCAGACTGAAAACCTGAAATCCGCCGCTATCCGTCAGAATCGGACCGGACCAGCCCATGAAACCGTGCAAGCCGCCGCAATGCTCCACAGTTTCCGCGCCGGGACGGACATGCAGATGATAGGTATTGCCCAGAATCATCGCCACGCCCGCTTCCTGCAATTCCGCGGGCGTCATGGCTTTGACCGTAGCCTGTGTGCCGACGGGCATGAAGACGGGCGTATCCACCGGCCCATGCGCCGTCCAAAGCCGTCCGCAGCGGGCATGGGATTCAGGGTCGCGCGACAGAATTTCAAATTGAAAGCGGTGGGGGGAAGAATTCATGAATGGCATAGGTCAAAATGCCTGACGGCTTCTCATGGCATTGGCCAGGGTCAGGGCATCGGCATAGGCCACGCCGCCGCCGGCGGGAATGCCCATGGCGGGACGCGACACCTGCAGCTTGCGCCCGGCCAGGCGGCTGCGGATAAAACTGGCCGTGGCATCGCTTTCCACGTTGCTGTTCAACGCCAGGATAACCTCGCGGAATGATCCGCGCTCAATCCGATCGAACAGGGACCCTATCCGCAAATCCTGGGCGCCCATCCCGTTCATCGGCGAAAGCCGCCCCATCAAGGCATGGTAACGTCCGCGGTATCCGCCGGCCTGTTCGATCCGCATAATGTCGGCGGGAGTTTCCACCACGCAAAGCAGGGCATCGTCGCGGTCGGGATCGGTGCACAACCGGCAGGGATCTTCCCGCGCAGTTGTCAAGGCGCCGCACCGGCCGCAACAGCACAGGCTGGCGGCAACTTCCTGCAGGGCGGCGGCCAGCTCCGCCGGCAAACCGGATTGATCGGCCAGCAGACCGAAAACCAGCCGTTCGGCGGATCGGCGGCCGATGCCGGGCAGGCGCCCGAAACAATCGCGCAGTTTTTCAAATGCAACGGGATAACGCATGGCCTGTGAGCCAATTTCAAAACTCACGTTTTGAAAGAATTCAGAATTCAGGAGTCAGAATTCAGAATAAATTCAAGTAGTTTATGGTTAACGTATTACGTAGTTTTTAAATCATGACTGCTGTCTGCTGCATACTGCTTTCAAAAGCTGACTTATTGAAAGCAACTCCCATCCATCACATCCCCGGCAAATCCGGCATGCCCATTTCCGACATCAAACGGCGCATCTCGGAGGCGCTTTGCTTGCGCGCGGCATCCAGGGCGCCTTCCACCGCCGTCAGCACCATTTTTTCCAGGGCGGCCGGGCGGGAAGGATCCATGACCTCCGGCGCTATTTTGATTGCCGCCACCGAACCGTCGCCGCGGGCGGTGGCGGTTACCTGGCCGCCGCCCGCGGAAAAATCCACCGTCTGCTGGCGCAGTTGCGCCTGGATTTTCTTCACATTGCGCTGCATGCTGGCGGCATCTTTAAGCATTTTGAACATGTTTTTCATGGCGGCCTTGCTCCCTATTCCCGGATTTCCTGAATACTGCCGTTAAATGCGTCTAAAACTTTCTGCACTTTCTCGTCCCCCATCCACTTGCGCATGGAGGCCTTGCCCCCGGCGTGGGGGGCGGCTGGGTTTCCGCCCTTGGCGGGCTTTGCGGATGCGGCGGCATGCTTTGGGCCGGCGGCGGCCGGCGGGGGCGCGCTTTTTTCCGGCGGCGCGCCGGCAGCCGCCGGCAAATGATCGCACAACTCGAATTCCACCTCCAAGGGACGCCGCAAGGTTTCCTCCAGCGCTTTCTGCACCGCCAGGCGGTTGCGCGATTGCTGCAATTGTTCCAGACGGTCGGCAAATTCCCGGTCAATGCCAATGACAACCTTGTCGCCCTGAACCTTCAGCGGCGCCGCATCCAGCAGGCATGACCGGGCCCGGATGGCGATGCGCCCGACTCTTTCCATCACCAGGTGCCATTCGCGCAGCAGCCGCATTTGTTCGCCGGACTCCGGCTCCGGACCGGACTTCGCCGGCGCCAGTTTCAATTCGCCCGCGGCGGACGCCGCTTTAACCGGCGCAGCGGGGTTCCGCCCGGCGGCCGGCGCAGCGGGATCGGCAGCGGCTGGACGGCGAGTGGGCGGCTGCCCGCCGGAGTCCGGGGGCAATTGATGCCGCAAGGTCTGTATTTGTTCAAGCACTTCATCCAGGCTGACCGCATCGCGCAGCCGGGCGCAGCGGATCAGGGAGGTTTCGACCAGGGTCCGCCGGGAAAGCGCGTAACGGATACGATCCATTGTATCCATGAGAATTTCCGTCATGCGCAACAGGCGTCCGGCATCCGTCTGTTCCGCCTGGAGGGTCAACGATGCCCGCTCCGACTCAATCAGCTCGCCGGCGGCTGCAGCGCCGGCCTCGATAAAAATCAGCAGGTTGCGGAAATGCTCAAGCAATTCCACCAGCAGGCGCTGCATGTCCTTGCCCTGCCCGTCCAGTTCATCCACCAATTTTACCGTCTGCAGGATATCGCCGGCCAGAATCGCGTCGGACAGCGTTTCCAGCGCGTGCCGGGAAATCAGGCCGAAAACTGCGAGCACGTCGGCTTCCTTGATCTGCCGGCCCTGGAAGGAAATCATTTGATCCAGGGCGGATTCGGCATCGCGCAATCCGCCTTCGGCGGCGCGTGCGAGGGCCAACAGGGCATCCGGCTCCACTTCAACCTTCTCCTCGCCGGCAATCAGCGCCAGGCGTTCGACAATCAACGGCGCGGGTATGCGCCGCAGGTCAAACCGCTGGCAGCGGGAAAGGATGGTGGCGGGGATGCGCTCCGGGTCGGTGGTTGCCATGAAGAACTTCAAATGCGGTGGCGGCTCTTCCAGGGTTTTCAACAAGGCGTTAAACGCCTCGTTGGTCAGCATGTGGACTTCGTCAATGATGTAGATTTTAAACCGTCCTTGGGGCATAAACCGGGCGTTGTCGCGTAATTCGCGGATATTGTCAATCCCCCGGTTGGAAGCGGCGTCAATTTCCTGGACATCCAGGTTGGCGCCGGCGGCGATCTCGCGGCAGGAGTCGCACTCCCCGCAGGCCTTGATTGCGGGGCCCTTGACGCAGTTGAGCGCCCGGGCGAAAATCCGGGCGATGGTGGTCTTGCCGACGCCGCGAGGCCCGACAAACAAATAGGCATGCGCCACACGCTCCGATTGGATGGCGTTTTTCAGGGTGGTGATCACATGCGCCTGGCCCACCACTTCGTCAAACTGCTGGGGCCGCCACTTGCGGGCTATAACTTCATAAGCCATGATCGGATCCTTCCAGTTGTGGTTTCCGCGATCTTTTTCCGCCCGGGGCGAGCATCACCGCCCCGCCGTACTGCCGCCGGCATCACCGCCGCCTGCGGCCGCGCGGTTGTGCTTCAGCCAGGCTTCGATAAACTGGTCCAGTTCGCCGTCCAGCACGGCGGCCACGTTGCCGGTTTCAGTTTCCGTGCGGTGGTCCTTCACCATGGTATAGGGCTGCATCACGTAGGAGCGTATTTGACGCCCCCAGGCGATTTCGCCTTTCTCGCCGTAAAAACGCTCCATCTCCTTCCGTTTCCGGTCCTCGCGCCACTCGTAAAGCCGGGCGCGCAGCAATTTCATGGCCTTTGCCCGGTTGGCATGCTGCGAGCGCTCAGTCTGGCAGGCCACAACAATGCCGGATGGCAGGTGCGTAATACGGATCGCGGAATCGGTTTTGTTCACATGCTGCCCGCCGGCGCCGCCGGAGCGGTAAGTATCAACTTTCAATTCCTCGTCCTTGATTTCCACGTCAAAATCGTCGTCCACTTCCGCCACGACGTCCAGCGAGGCAAACGAAGTATGCCGCCGGTGGTTCGCGTCAAACGGGCTGAGCCGCACCAGCCGATGCACGCCGCGTTCCGCCGCCAGGTGGCCGTAGGCGTATTCGCCGTTGACGGCGAAGGTCACGCTCTTGATCCCGGCTTCATCGCCCGGCAGCATGTCCAGCACGGCCAGTTCAAAATTCCGGCGTTCGCAATACCGGCGATACATGCGGAAGAGGATTGCCGCCCAGTCGCAGGACTCGGTGCCGCCGGCGCCGGCATGCAGGCTGAGATAGGCGTTATGGCGGTCGAACGGGCCCGACAGCAGCGACTGGATTTCCAGCCGTGCAAAGGCGAGTTCCCAATGTTGCAATTCCTCCCGCACATGCGCGGCGGCGGCCTCCGCCTGGGCGGGATCGGACTCCTCGCGCGCCAATTCCAGCATTACGCGGCAATCCTCCAGCCGGCTGGCCAGCGCGCGGCAGGGTTCCAGCACCGCGCGGTGGGCATTGGCCTGATTGATCAGCGCCCGCGCCGCACCGGCATCGTCCCAGAAATCCGGCGATGCCATCCGCTGTTCGAATTCGGCAAATTGTTTTTCGCGTTGGGCGCAGTCAAAGATACCTCCGCATTTCGCCCAGCCGCCGCTCCATTTCCGCAAGACGTTCTTCCAGTTCCTCCAGCATGTCAAGGTTCCCTTATGTAAAAAACGCGCCCGCACGCCGCGGGGCAGTCAATTTATACGGCATTGTCAAAAAAGGCATTATGCCCCATCAGGCGGCATTTGGCAAGCCGGCAAAATGAAAAATGCAGAGATTCCGGGCTGGCCGGGGCACATTTGATCCGCAGATTACGCAGATTGCGCAGATTAAGGAACGGATGGCTCAGATGCCAGGAGCGCCGCTTCTCTGGCGCGGTGCGATTAGCGAAGTCGCCAGCAGAAGTTTGTCGGTTTGTCAGCGCTAGAGTTCCTTCACCATTTCGACGAAGCGGATGCCGTTCTCATGCGATATGTCAGGTCCATCATCAATCCTTTGAGACCAACGCCGAGACGTATTCATCTGGTTGGCCTCTATTTTTTTGGAAAATACTTGACCATATTCAATCCCTTGAAGTCCTCATCCTGCGTCCAGAGAGTTGCCGCATGTTCGC
>JAXGSX010000131.1:0-10006 GCA_040775225.1 Kiritimatiellia bacterium
AACCGCAGCCGGAACAACTCCCGGTTGAAGGCCGTGATGCCCGCCAGTGTTTTTTCCATCTGCAAAATATATTGCAAGCCCAGGGGTCCGGCCGGGCCGAACCGCGCCCGGCAGTAATCCCGCAACAGCCGCCGGGGATTCAGTTCCGGATTCCAGGCGCAGGCGGCAAAGCAAAACAAGTTCGAGTAAACCATGGGCGCCAGGCTGTCCGCGGCGCCGGCGCGCTCTTTCAGGTTATCCGGGCAAAGCACGATCAGCGTCCCGAGATCGTCCACGCCCAGGCCGGCGTATTGCCGGCAATCCCGCGCAATGACGCCGGGCAACGGCGCCGCCAGGTGGGTATGCATCCACAAATCGGTGTAATACTCCAGCACGTACAGGTTGTTGCGGACGCGCCGGCGCCATTGGCGCAGGTGCCGTTCGGCCTGGACATCGGCCGGCGGCCGGCCCGGCGCGCCGACGGCGCGGCGGTAATCGCGCCCCCAATACGCGATTTCCACGGAGCAATCCGACAGCGCCAGCCGGCCGCGGGGCGCCAACATGGAATTTTCCAGGGCGGCATTGTACGCGAGGAAATCAACTACCAGGCCGGGGAAACGGCGCCGGCCAGCGCGGGCGATATCGTTGATGCAACCGGAAAACGATCCCAGGAATCCCGCCCGCCGGCAAGCCGGGCATTCGCACTTGAACGCATTGTCGTTGGCCCAGACCGATATCCGACGCACCAGGGGCTCGGATGCAAGGAAGCGCAGCATGGCGCCCCGGAGGGCGCGGCGGAACGCCGGCGACGAAAAACAGTATTGGCCGCGATCCATCCGTCGGCCGCCGACCCGGGCAAACCAAGCGGGATGATTTTTAAATTCCGCGCGGGGCACGAAGGCGGAGAGGCAATGCCCGCTTAAATTCAGCGTCAGGCCGCGCCGGACCAGTTCCGGCGCCAGCGCCCGCCGGTATTTGTTCCAGGCGGAAAAACTGACGGTCAAGTCGCTCACGCGGTTTTTGGACGCCCAGTCCGCCAGTTGCCGCATCCATTTGATCGAAAACCGGCCGCCTTCGGGATAAAGATTGCGATGCCGGAAGGCGGCGTTTTCCCGCCACGGCCGCGCCAGCGCCACGCGCAGTTCCGCCAGGCGCGGCACGAGATCTTCCCCCGGATGCGGCCACCGGCAATGGGCATAGCGCTCCAGGAAAGCGTACACCCCAAACAGCAGGCTGCGGTGATTGTTGCCGGTTATGCGGAGCACGCCCGACGCCGCACGGATTTCGAACCCATCGTCTGCGGCCGTGCCGGCCGCCAGGATCACCCGCGTTGCCGCACGCGTCCGGCGGGCGGGGGCGTCCGCGCCGGCAACCAACCGCAGGTAACGCAGCAATTCGCGGCGGGCGAAACGCTGCACCGGATCGGCGGGATTGGCGCAGCGCACAGCGCACACGGGCACGCCGGCCGCAATCATGGCGATGGCGTCCATTTCAGCGTATGATAATCATGGTCATGGGACGCAGATAAAACTCATAACAGCCGATATCCACCACGCCGCCGGCCGGCAGGATGCGGGGCAGCCCGTCCAAATCCGCCGCGTCCGCCATCCAGGCGCGGTTCGTGCCGGTATTGACACAGGGGGAATGCTGCCGCAGCCGGTAATTGGCGAATGCTGCATCAACAAACAGCGGATCGCCGCCGAAATTCCCGCCGCCGCGGCCGGCCGGCGGAAGTGCATAATGCGTGATGCCATTCGCCCCCCATCCTACGCAACTGTTGGTGATAGTATAGCCGCTGCCGGCAGTGCTCCGGAAGTGCCAGTTGGTGCCGCCCCACCCGACGCCGTTGTCCCAGACAATCACATTGTCAAAAACACTGGTGCCCTCGGTGGAGGTATAAATCCAAAAGCCTCCGCCGCCGCCATTGCCGGCAGCCGTCGCGGCGGCGTAATTGCTGACGATGGTGCAATTCTGGACGTCGCCGATGGCGGAGTACGCCAGGATGCCGCCGCCGCTCTGGTATGAATAATTATCGTTCACCAGGCAATTGCGGACGGTCGAATTGTAACCGCCGAGTGCGACCGAGGCAATGGCGTAGATGCCGCCACCCCCGCCGATTTCACTTGACCCGCCGATTACGCTGTTGCCGAAAACATGGCACCGATCAATATTCACCTGCGAATAGCGCAGGTAGATGCCGCCCCCCAGCGAATTGGCTATGTTGGAATAAACGAGGCAATCCACGATGGCCGGCCCGCCTTCCGCGACATTGTACACCCCCACACCGCCGCCGCTGCTGGAGGTGTTATAGGCGATCACGCAGTTGCTGACGATGCCGCTGTTGGTAATCAGGATGCCGCCGCCATATCCGCCCGCCGGCATGGTGGTATTGCCGATGATCCGGCAATTTACCACCAGGCCGGTGCGGCAGTAAATCCCGCCGCCATACTGGTTGCTGGACATGTTGCCGCTGACGATGCAGTTGGACAGGGTGCCCTGACCCAGGAACACCCCGCCGCCGACCTGGCCGGCGCCGCCGATCACGCCGTTGGTGATGGTCAAACCGGCAATCACCGCCAGCAGGTGATCCACCACGAAGATGCGGTGGTTGCCCGGACCGGCGCGTTGAATAATCGTCGCTTCCGGGGCGTTCAATCCATGCAGGGTGATGGCTTTATCAATCGTTATCTGGGAAGTCGTCAGGTAAGTGCCATTGGAAACAAGCACGGTATCCAAGTCGGCGGCATAGCCGACCGCAGTGGCAATGCTGGTGGCGGCATTGGCCCAACTGTCATACGGTTCGGCGGACACCACGTCCGGCGTTCCCGGCTCGACCACGTGAATCGTCGCCGCCCACCCGGCCGCGCACGCCAACAACAGCGCGCCCATGTATTCAATTCGATGATTTCTCATTTTACCTGCCTCCTGTATGTGTTTTAAAAGTGTTCCGGGTTGGGGGTGCTGGGCTCAGGGGCGCGGCGTGCCGCTCTCATCCACCAGCCCGGCGGCCAGCAGCAGCGCATTGACGAGCATGCGTTCCGTGCCCAGCAACTTCCCGCTGAAATGCGCGCGGGTGCCCTGGAACGCCACCTTCTCCCCCGCGGGATGGGTGCCGAAGATCACTACCGTGCCCCGGCCGCATTGGCCGACGATGATTGCCGCGGGCGTGACATCGCCCGGCAGTTTCATCGCGTAAGTCCCGATTACCCGGCATCCTTCGCCCGCCGCCATGATCGGCCCGTTGCCGAAATGCATGGTGATTTCCGCCTGCCGGTTATCCGTCACGAAATGCGGCTTCAGATGAATTTTATACAGCCCCCAGATATTGTTGTAATAGCAGGTGACCGGCAGCAACTCCAGCTTTTCGGCAAAATAAGCGCCCTGGCAATCGCCCACGTAGCCGCCGCCATTCCGCACGAATTCCCGGATGGCCGGATACTGTTCCGGGGTAATCTGGAAGTTCGGCCCCTGGGGGAAATAAAGCGCCGCGAACCGGGACAGGTCCGTCCGACCGATATCCTCCGGCCGGACCCCCTCGGCCATAACTCCTTCTGGCATAGCTACCGGTTCCGCGGCACGTCCGCGGGTATGGTAAATCCGGCCGACTTTCCCCTGCAGCCGCGCGACCAATGCGCGGCGCTCGGCTGCCGCCTGGTCGTCGCGGGCAATCTGCGCGCGCAGGCCGGCCACCCGGTCCACCGCCTGCGCGGATAATTGCGCCAGCAATTGCGCCTGGGATTTGGAAAGCGCGCGCCGGTAAACCGCAACGGGACCAAGTTTGACCGCCGCGTCGTTGGTGAGGGCGATGGCCAAGGCCGCCGGCCCGGCCAGGCGGCCGGTGAACGGCTGGGACATCAACCATGCGCCATTCAGGTAAATTGCGCAAGCCTGTTCATCCACCCGGTCCCACGTCAGGAGCAGGTGGTTCCACTGCCCGGGTTTGACGGCGCCATGCCACGCGGCCAGTTCACATTTTCCGCCGCGGCCTTGAACCTGGAAATACCAGCGTTGCCCGTTGGGCGCATAAGCCAGCGCAATGGAAAAGCCATCCTTTCCGGCCGCGCGGCTTTGAACGCGCATGAATTCGCCGGGCGCCGCCGGCGCGGCCTCCGGCCGCAAGCGTAATTCCAGCGAGCCGGATGGGTCTGGAAAATCAGCGCCCAGGTCATACTCCACCCGGGGGCCGACGGACGCCGGACCGCCGGCGTCCGGCGCCAAGCGCGCGCCTTGGCCTGCCGCGGGCACCGCCGGCGGGTTGTTCAGGCGGTCTGACGTGTGCGCGTCCAAGCCCGCGTGGAAATAAACCAAGTCATCCGCGGAAAACTCGCCGGCCGCCGGCGCGTTCAGCGCGCAAATAATCAAAATTAACATGATTGATCTAAGCATCTTGTCTCCAGCCGATGTTTTATGCTACGGCGCCGCCGGCAGCCGGCACCTGCGCCGCACTGATCCGATCCCATCCCTGCAGCCAGCAGCCATCCACAACCGTCAGATGAATGCCGGCAGTTTTTCGAGCTTTTCCCCGGCAGGCGCGGCCAGTTCGGGCGCAGCCACGGTGCAGGCGGTTGCGCCGGACTTCATCACCGGGAGGTAATTTTTACCGCACAGGATACCATCCAGCGGGGCATAAGCCGTCTCGACAATTTCGAGCGTCTGAATATCCCTGATTTCATAGAGCCGGTCCCCCTTGGCAATCCGGTCATAGAGCTCGCAGCAATACCGGATGTGGCCGGAGGCGCCGGCTTTGACCGGGACGGATGCGCCGTAGGGGATGATCCACACCGGCCGATCATGGATGATTTCACCGGGCAGCATGCGCATCGCCCGCATGAGATTGCGCAGCCCGCATTGACCGAGAGGATATTCCGACTCCCTTAATCCGTGCTGGAGCGAGAATTCCACGCAGAACCCGTAACGGCCCGGCCGGGTATTCACTTGGTAGAGCAGATTATGCCGGTTATAATCGTCCGGCCGCGGATTGGTCATGAAAATCGCTTCCACGCCGAAATACCGGGCCACCGGATTGTTGACCGGATTGCCGTTGAAAATAAGCGGTTTTTCGGATTGGAGGCAATGCAGGTCGATGGTGACATCCGCCGGGACGCAGATTTCCCGCCAGAGCCAGGCGGTGATTTCCCCGGCAACTCCGTGAATTTCCCGGCAGTTCCAGAGCCGGTTCATGTTGTACATGGTGCGGGAACCGCGGTCCAGCCCGAACACGCAATAATCATGCCGGAACCGCGAGTAATAATAATCCTGCAGTTTGCCGAGGTCTTCGCGTTCGGGATAAATTTCGTAATCTATCTCCAAGGCCAGCGGATTGGCGCAGGGGCAGATGTGCAGCGTGCCGGCGAAATCCTCCCGGCTGATTTCTTCCATAAACCATGGCAGCAGGTTGGGTCCGCTGTGTTCCATGCCATGCTGGCCGGCAATCACCGTCAGCACCGGCCCCGGCCGCGATCCGCGCACCGTGCCATACGTGACGACGAATTCCCGTCCGGCAAATGTCCTGAACGATTTGCGTGTGAATTTTACTGCCGCCATCCCCGCCTCCCGTCAATCCCGCCGGCCAGCCTGTTTTTCCACCAGCTTGACGCCGGCAAACCATTCCACCGCGCCGCGCGTCAGCACGGCGTTGAACCCGGTCAGCGCGGCTTCCTGATCATGGCTGTCAATATTGATGTTGCCGTCGAAAATGACCTTGCCGTGGCCGTACTCGCCCGCCACCACCGTCGGCGACCCGGTCTCATCCGCCGCCAGCGCCACCCCCTGCGGCCCGGGCCGGGGGGTGATATGATCGTAATAAGTGTGCCAGGTTTTATCACCCTGGGCCAATCCGGGCATGGCCGGATGCGCCAGCAGCACCACCAGGTTGGTGGCATCGCGCCGCCCGTCGGCATAAGGGCAGATTTCCGGGAAGGGTGTGGACTGGCCGAACGGGTAGCGGCCGAACCCGCACATGTCATGCTGGAAGAGCACGCCACGCCCGCCCTCGCCGGCAAAGCGCGGCAGATTGTCGAAATAATCGGAGCGGATGACCGATCCGGTCTGGAAGATGAAAATGCAATCGTAATCCTGTAAAACCGCCATAGCGAGGGAATCGATGAAATCCGCCTGGACGTTTTGGAACCGGTCGAAAAACATCTTCGTGCTTTGCGCACCGGGCGCCTTTGCCAGATACAGCCCAATCTTGACGATATCGCCGGCCGGCCGCGGGTGCAGCACCACCGCCAGGCTGGCCAGGCGTGATTCCAGCATCTCGCGCACCGCGGCAGGCGCCGGTTGGACATCGCCGCTCCTGGCATCCAGCGGACCGCGCAAGGTCAAATCCGGTTCATGTTGCGTTTTTTGCAGCACATCCTCCGCCTGCTGCCGGTCAATTTCATATTCGTCAAGCGCCTTGCGCAATAACGTCAGGGCTTCATCCTTGCGGCCCTGCTTGTGGAGTTCGCCGGCCAGATATTCGGCATGGCGCGCGCGGGCAATCAAGTGCCACAGCGGCATGCGTTTGTAAAAGAACATGACGATCTTCCGCTGGTAGGGCGAAGCGGTATTCAGGGCGGCATAGGCCTGTTCCAGGGCGCGCCAGGCGGTTTCCGTGGCCTGGACCTGGGCGGCCATCCGCGCCGCGCTGTCCAGCATGGCCGGCGCCAGGACCTTTTCGTTGCCGGCCTTGCCCGCGGTGTCCGGATCGACGTCCGCCATGGGTTTCTGCCGGCTCTTGTTGGCCAGCGCCAGAGCGCCGCCGGGATCCTGAATGTAGCGGGTCAGCACGCCGGCCTGGTACACCGGCGCCATGGCATTGCCCAGCTTTTCACCGAAGAACGCGCGGCAGGCGCGCGGCAGCCAATCGTTGATGATCTCCGGCGGTTCGGTGTGATCCTTTTCGGCGTCGTAATACAAGCCGTTAAACGGTTCACTGCCTGGGGCCGCGGTATTCCAGGCATATTCGCAATCGCAAATCTGGTTCAGCCAGAGCACCTTGTAACTGGCGTCCATGTAATAGGCATAGGCGAAAATATCGCCGGGATGGCCCTCGTAATTCGTGCCATTGCGCCGGTGCCAGGCGCCGAAATAGCCCAGGCCGACGAAACTATGGGCATAGATATATATCGGCCGGCCCGCAAAACAATCGCGGTAAACCTTCATGTTCTGCGGACGCGCGGTCCAGGTCATGGGGATAATTGACGGGGCCAGTCTCTCGTGCAGATGTTTCCAATAATCAATGGAATTTTTGCGCCACACGTTTTCCGGGATGCCGGTAAAACGCGAAAAATCCGCATATTCCGCGTTATACGGATAAAGCGGGCTGGTAAACAAAACATCCGGCGCCAGTTCCTGCAGCATCCCGGCCCAGGCGTTGAACTGATGCACCGTGGCCTTCCAGCGATCGTCGCCGAACCGCTCGCGGCATTCCGGACAGCGTTTGCTCCAGCTTTCCGGATCGTAGGCCCCGCCGCCGTCCACCGGGTGCACGCAAATCATTTTAAAATTGCAATCGCGCACAAATTTGGCCACGCGCTGAATATGTTCGCGCGCCAAATCGTCGCGCGACCAGCAATAATAACGGCCGCCCTTGCCCTTGCCGTTATAGACGCAATCCCAATTCGCGAATTCCGGCCGATCGGCGTCATACCTGCCGTTGCCGATGCGGGTGCTTTCCCACAAAACCGGGTAAATGCCGCGTTCGATCGCATAATCGTTGATTTCACGCACGAATTGCCACCGATCGTCATCTTCCGGATGGCGGATAAGATTCTCCACCGCGTCATGATTATCCATCAGGTTCATTTTGAAATGGAGCATCCAGTCAATGCCTGCCCGGTATCCCTGCATGGCATCCTTATCGCCCAGTGACAGCGGCCAGAGCCCGCGGCGGACGCCCATGGCGGAACGGTAGCGGTAGTCCGGGCGGTCATACACACTCGCCGCGGCGACTTGCACCAGGTTCGACCCGGCTTGCAGCATCTGGCGCAGGGTCATGGCGCCGTAGAGAGCGCCGACGGCATCGCTGCCGAGCACCGCCACGCGGTTGCCGGCCGCATGAATCACGTAACCCTGCGGGCCGGGATCTTCGGCGGTAATTGCCAGTTGGCACTCGCCGGCCAGGGCAACGGCCGCGGGATGGGGCAGTGTCAGGATATAAATGCCGGCCTGGGCGGCATCGCCGCCGGCCGCTGCCGCCGCGCCGGGTTCGCCGCCGAGCCGGCGGATTTGCTTTTGAATTTCTTCGGCGGCGATGACGCCCTGGCGATTGGCGGCGTCAATGAAGATCGGCAAGCCGGAGACCGCAACCGCCCCGTCCAACGGCTGGTAACGTTTGGGCATGGGCAACAGGTCCGGCATGGAATCCGCGCCGGCGGCCAGCGCAATCCGAGCCATTAATCCGCCGCCGCAGGCCAGCATTTTCGCATGTTTTCCTAACATTGCCTTACCTCCACGGGTTAATCATTCAACAGATCATCAAGGGGAAAATTCCCAATCGGCCGCCTCTCCCGCCGGCATGGGTCCGTCAAAATGCGCCAGCAGCCTGGTCGCCGCATCCGGCGCGAAGGGCGCGCGCGGCGGATCAAAGTCATCGGCATAACGCACGCCGTCGGAGACGCGCAATTCGTCGAAAGTGCCGTCGCCGCCCAGGGTGATCCATTCGGGGATGCCGCCAAGATCTAAGTCTTCCAGATTGTTGCTGCGCAGCATGTCCCCGCCGCCGACCTGGCGGCGGCGCAGCCGGCCGTTGACATAGATCAGCGAGTGATTGTAAAAGACCGGGTAGTGGCGCGCGGGATCGAATTCCCAGGTGACGGCAATATGCATCCACTCGCCGGCGCGGGGGAATAATCCGGCCGCATTGCCGAATTGCCGGTAACGCCCCCGGCTGGCGAACTTGCGCTTGCCGCAGGCAAACGCCAGCAATGCTTCCGGCATGCCGGCACTGGCGGATTTCTGTCCGTAAACATAGTACAGAGCGATATTGCCGGCGGAAACCAGACGCCATTCCCGGCGCTGCAGCCTGGCAAAAGACTGATCCAACGCCGTCCAGTTCGGCCGGAACCAGAACTCGATCGTGCCGGCCAGCCCGGGGAAGTTTTCATAGGAACCGTCCGGCAAGGGCGCACCGCGCTTGAATTTCAACTGCCGCCCGCCGGCCAGCTGCAACCCGCCGCCGATCATGCCGGTGACATACTGCTCCGCCGGCGCCGGCAAGGGCGTGACGTCCGTACCCGGCGTTACCCGCCCTGGCTGGGGCGGTGGCGCAAACAGGCGGCCGGGAACCAGGTAGGACACGATGGGCGGCAAGTTTAAGAGCCGCACAAAGGCCGGCTCGCGGTTGGTTATCTTCCAATCGCCGCCGGCGCCGGGCGGCACGGGCAGGGTGATGTATCCGACCTGCTCCCCTTCCGGCGTCCCGCCGCCGGCCGCGCCGGTTGCCGCCGGCAGTCCATCGCCGCGGGTGATCTCCACCGGCCGGCTGACAAACAGTTTGACTTCACGGCAATCATCCGGTACGCGGAAATAAAAGGCGCCCGGCGCCTCAATGCCCGACATGCTCAACCAGAATCCTTCGGGACAATCCAGGACAATCCGTTCGACATCGGCATCGAGCACCGTAAACGGGCCGCGGTCGGCATGGCCGACGCGGTAAACTCCCGCCGGCCATTCCGCCGGCAAAACCAGCCGCAGCCAGCGCGAAGCCGATGCGCCGGAAACCGACGAGCTGAAAAGACGCTCCTGCGCGGCTATCAGGTAATCATCGCGCCGCCGGCCGTCCGGACCGTAAACCACCGGCCGGACCGTATCCGACTCCGCCAGGGTAAAATGCAGGCTCAGGGTGGCCGGCCGGCCCGCGGGTTTTTCCAGCGCGGCCCAGGCATGGGCGGTGGAAGCGCCGTGTTTGCGCAGCAGCGGGAGCGGTTCCAGCGGGCCGGCAAATTTATCACGCGCCTGCATCAGGACGGGCAGGCTGACAAACGGAAAATAATTGTAATGCGCCGGATACCACGGCAACCCCTCAAGCTGATCCAGGCCG
>JAXGSX010000132.1:0-9977 GCA_040775225.1 Kiritimatiellia bacterium
GATCCGCAATTGCTGGCGGACGCGGAACGCTCCGCGCCCGGCGGCGGCGGACTGGCGGATGTTCTGCGCGCCGTCTACCGCGACGTGCGCCCGGCCGCGCCGCCGGGGTTGCCGCGCTTTTTTGGCGGCGCCGTGGGGTTCCTGGCCTACGAGGCGGTCCATGCCTTTGAACGCCTGCCGCCGCCGAAGCCGGCGCCCGCCGGCCGCCGGATGGGAAGCCGGTTCCTGCGCGCCGACGACCTGATCGTCTTCGACAATCTGCGGCATACCATGACGCTGATCGCCTGTTCCCGGCCCGGCGCCGGCGGCCCGGAAGAGGACTACCAGGCGGCGGTGCGGCGGCTCGACCGGATGGAGGAGTTGTTGCGGCGCCCGGCGCCGGCGATCCCGGCGCAAACCTACCCGGCGCCGGAATTCAAGTCGAACCTTTCGGCGGCGGAGTACCAGGCGGCCGTGCGCCGGGCGCGGGAATACATTGTCGCCGGCGATGTGATCCAGGCGGTGTTGAGCCAGCGCTGGCAGGCCGCCTCGTCCGTGCCGCCCCTGCAATTGTACCGGGCGCTGCGCCTGCTCAATCCTTCGCCTTACATGTATTTCCTCAAGATCGGCGGCCAGGCCCTGGTGGGATCCTCGCCGGAAATCATGGTGCGTCTGACCGGCAGCCGGGTGGAACTCCGGCCGATCGCCGGCACCCGTCCGCGCGGCGGAACCGAGCAGCAGGACCGGCAACTGGCGGACGATCTGCTGAACGACGAAAAGGAGAAAGCCGAGCATGTCATGCTCGTGGACCTGGGGCGCAATGATATCGGGCGGGTGGCGGAAACCGGCAGCGTCCAGGTGCGCGATTACATGACCGTCGAGCGTTATAGCCACGTGATGCATATCGTGTCGCATGTCGAAGGCATCCTGCGCCGGGATTGCGATGCGCTGGACGTGCTGCGCGCCGTGTTCCCCGCCGGCACGCTTTCCGGCGCCCCGAAAGTGCGCGCCATGGAAATTATCCAGGAACTGGAGCCGGAGCCGCGCGGCGCGTATGGCGGAGCCCTGGGCTATATCGGGTATGACGGCAGCATGGATTTTGCCATCACCATCCGCACGCTGGAAGCGGCGGGCGGCACGCTGGCGGTGCAGGCCGGCGCCGGCATCGTGTATAATTCCGATCCGGCCAGGGAATGGGAGGAAACCTGCCACACGGCCGCGGCCTTGCGCAAGGCCGTGGAACTGGCGGCGGGCGGATTAAAGCTGGAAGGTTGAAACACGCAAAACCGCCCGGTAATTTTCATGGGCTTGGGGCGATTGAGCCAAGGCCCCCAACAAGAGGCGTCACATGATTTTAATGATAGATAATTACGATTCTTTCACCTACAACCTTGTGCATATCATGGGCGCCATGGGCGCGTCAATACGCGTCTTTCGCAACGACGCCCTCACCGTGGCCGAGGCCCGGGCGCTGCGTCCGGCGGCGGTGGTGATTTCGCCCGGACCCTGCGCGCCGGAGCGCGCCGGCATATCCGTGGAACTGATCCGCCAAATCTCGGGCACACTGCCGCTCCTGGGCGTGTGCCTGGGCCATCAGGCGGTGGGGCTGGCCTTCGGCGGGAGGGTGGCGCGGGCGCAGAGCATCATGCACGGCAAAACTTCCCGGGTGCGGCATCCCGGCCGGGGTTTGTATGCCGGCCTGCCAAACCCGTTTGTCGCCGGCCGCTATCACTCCCTGGCGGTGTCGCGGGATGGTCTGCCGCCGGAACTGGCCGTGGAGGCCGAGGCGGAAGGCGACGGCGAGATCATGGGGCTGCGCCATCGCCGGCATCCGACCTTCGGGGTGCAATTCCATCCCGAATCCATTCTTACGCCGTCGGGCAAACGGCTGCTGCGGAATTTTCTGGAACTGGCGGCGGGCGCGGCGGCGTCTTGAGGAGGCATCATGCGCGGGATACTGGAACGGATTTTGGCCGGCGGGGATTTGGCGGTGGATCAGGCCGGCGCGGCATTCGACCGGCTCATGGCCGGCGAACTGACCGCCGCCCAGACGGGGGCATTGCTTTTCGGGCTGCGGCTGAAGGGCGAGTCGGTCTCGGAGATCGCCGCCGCCGCCGCCGCCATGCGCCGGCGCGCGGTTCTGATTGACGCCGGCGGCTTGCCGGTAATTGACACCTGCGGAACCGGCGGGGACCGCCTGGGCACTTTCAATGTTTCCACGGCGGCGGCGCTGGTGGCCGCCGGCGCCGGCGTGCCGATTGCCAAGCATGGCAACCGGGCCATGACCAGCCGCTGCGGCTCGGCGGATGTGCTGGCCGTCCTGGGCGTTGACATCGAGGCGGCCCCGGAACTGGTGGAGGAATGCCTGCGCGAAGCCGGCATGGGATTTTTATACGCGCAGCGCCTGCACCCGGCGATGAAAAACGTGGCGGGCGTGCGCCGCGAGCTGGGCGTGCGCACAATTTTCAACCTGCTGGGACCATTAACCAACCCCGCCGGCGCCCGCGCCCAGCTCCTGGGCGTGTTCGCTTCGGAATTGACGGAGCCGTTGGCGCAGGTGCTGCGGGAATTGGGCAGCCGCCGGGCGATGGTGGTGCACGGCAACGACGGCATGGACGAAATCACCACCACCGCCTCCACCCGGATCACCGAACTGCGCGACGGACGCCTGCGCACGTACGAGTTTGATCCCTTGCCATTTATAGGCGAATACGCTAATCTATCGGACTTGGCAGGCGGAGCGCCGGCCGAGAATGCGGGAATTTTGGAAGGCGTATTAAACGGCGCGGCCGGGGCGCCGCGCGACATCGTCGTTTTGAACGCGGCGGCGGCGATCCTGGTCGGCGGCCGCGCCGATGAATGGCCGGACGCGGTGCGGCTGGCGCAGGCGGCGCTGGATGAAGGGCGCGCGCGGGCGGTATTGAGCAAAATGGCGTCCATTACCCGCCCGGCCGGGTCGAATGCCGCCCCGGAAGTTGGACTTTGACGCACAAGGCGGTGCGGCCGGCGTCCCGAGGTCGGTGGGGCGGCAGCCGCCGGGAAATGGACATGGAAGATTTTTTGCGGACAGTTCTGGAGGAACGCCGGCGGGACGCCGAAAGGGCGGCCGCCGGCATTCCCGTGGCGGTTTTGCAGGAGAAGGTAGCCGCCCGGACCGGCCGGCGCAGCTTGATGGAGCGTTTGCAGCGCTTGCCGGAAACCGATGTTTGCGTTGTGGCGGAAATCAAGCGCGCCAGTCCTTCCGCCGGCGTTTTGCGGGCGGATTGCGATCCGGCGGCGATTGCCGGCCTGTACGAGCAGGAGGGCGCCGGCGGGGTGTCCGTGGTGACCGAACCCCGGCATTTTCATGGGCGGGACGGCGACCTGGCCGCGGCGCGCGCCGCCGCAACCCTGCCGATCCTGCGCAAGGATTTCTATTCCGTCCCATACCAGATTTATGAGACGGCGGCTTTGGGCGCGGATGTGGTGTTACTCATCGCCGCCTGCCTGGATTTCAGCCAGTTGCGCGATTTGTACATTATTGCCCAGGCGATCGGTTTGGAAGTGGTGGTGGAAGTGCACACGGCGGATGAATTGGAAATGGTGCTGCCGCTGGCCAACACGGTGATCGGCGTCAACAGCCGCAATCTGCGGACCATGAAAACCGATTTGAACGTTACCCGCGAGTTGAGCCGGATGATTCCGCCCGACCGCCTGGCGATGGCGGAAAGCGGCATCCATACCCGCCGGGACGTCCAGGAATTACGCGCGCTCGGTTATCGCGGTTTTTTGATAGGGGAAGCGTTGATGTGTTCCGCCAATCCCGGTTTGTTGCTGCGCATGCTGCTGGGACACACGCATCCGCGGCGCCGGGCATGAAGCCTTTCGCCATAAAAATCTGCGGATTGACAAGTTTGGACGATGCGCGGGCGGCGCGGGATGCCGGCGCGGATTTCCTGGGATTTGTTCTTTTTCCCGGCTCGGGCCGCGCCGTCACGCCGGCGGTTATGGCGCGGATTGCCGGCCGCCTGGACCAGCCGCCGCCATTGGTGGGGGTGTTTGTCAACCAGCCGGCGGACGAGGTGGCGCGGATTGCCGGGGATTGCAACTTGAGCGCCGTACAGTTGCACGGCGATGAAGATTGGGCGGATTACGCGTCGTTGCCTCAGCCGGTCTGGCGGGCGTTCCGTCTGGTGCAGGGCGCGCCGCGTCCGGATCCCGCAAACTGGCCGGCGGCCCGGTTTGTCTTGGATGCGGCGGCGGGCGGAAGTTATGGCGGCACCGGCTGCCGCGCGGATTGGGCGGCCGGCGCGCAACTGGCCCGCCGCTGGCCCTTGATGCTGGCCGGGGGATTGACGCCGGAAAATGTGGCGGCGGCCGTGCGGCAAGTGCGGCCGCTGGGGGTGGATGTGTCCGGCGGGGTGGAAAAAGCGCCGCGCTGCAAGGACCGCCGGCGCCTGGTGGCGTTTGTGCGCGCCGCGCGGGCTGCGGCCCGGGAACTGGAAAATGGCAATGAGTGTTGAAAAAAATAGAGCGGTCCCGCGTTATCCCGATCAGGCCGGTCATTTCGGGGAATACGGCGGGCGGTACGTGGCGGAAACCCTGATGCCGGCGTTGCTGGAAATCGAGCGCGAGTACCGGCGGGCGGCCCGGGACGCGCAATTCCGCCGCGAATTCCAGCGGTTGCTGCGTGATTATGTCGGACGGCCTTCTCCTTTGTACATGGCGGAACGCCTGACCGGCGCCTGGGGCGGCGCCCGGGTGTTCTTGAAGCGCGAGGACTTGAACCATACCGGCGCCCATAAAATCAACAACACCATCGGACAGGCCTTGCTTGCGCGGCGCATGGGCAAAAAGCGCCTGATGGCCGAAACCGGCGCCGGGCAGCACGGCGTGGCTACGGCAACCGCGGCAGCCTTGTTCGGCATGGCCTGCGATGTGTACATGGGCGCGGAGGATATCCGCCGCCAGGCGCCGAATGTGCGCCGCATGGAATTTCTCGGCGCGCGCGTGCATCCGGTGACCAGCGGCACGGCCACGCTCAAGGATGCCATGAGCGAAGCGCTGCGCGCCTGGGTATCCCGCGTGGATGATACCTTTTACGTGATCGGCACCGTCGCCGGCCCGCATCCGTATCCCATGCTCGTGCAGGATTTTCAAAGCGTGATCGGCCGGGAAACCCGGGTTCAGGTGTTGAAGCAGGCAGGACGTCTGCCGGATTTGGTGGTGGCCTGCGTTGGCGGCGGCAGCAATGCGGCGGGTATTTTTGACGCGTTCCTGGACGATCCCCGGGTGGCGTTGCTGGGCGCGGAAGCCGCCGGCTTCGGCCTGGCCACCGGCCGCCATGCCGCCAGCATCGGCGAAGGCCGCATCGGCATCCTTCACGGCAACAAGAGCTACCTGCTGCAGGATGGCGACGGCCAGGTCCGCAACGCGCATTCCATCAGCGCGGGACTGGATTATCCGGGCGTCGGTCCGGCGCACGCCGCCTGGGCGGATTGCGGCCGGGTGCAATATGTCGGCATCACCGACCGGCAGGCTTTGCGGGCCTTTTATGAATTGACGCGGCTGGAAGGCATTGTGCCGGCCCTGGAATCCAGCCACGCGCTGGCCGCCGCGCGCCCGCGCGCCCGCCGTCTCGGACGCCGCGGCGTGCTGGTGATTTGCCTGTCCGGCCGGGGCGACAAGGATTTGGATCACGTGGCGGCCGCCGGCCGGCCGCCGGTTAAAACAGGAACCTGACCGGCTTATGTCTCGCTTGTCTGATTGTTTTACGCAATTGCGCCGGAACCGCCGCAAGGCCCTGGTGGGATATCTTTCCGCGGGCGACCCGAACCTGGCGCAATCCGAGCGCGATATGCGGATGGCCTTGCGCAACGGCGTGGATATCCTGGAAATCGGCGTGCCTTTTTCCGATCCCACGGCGGATGGCCCGGTGATCCAGGCCGCCGGACGCCGGGCGCTGGATGCCGGAGCCAACCTCCGGCGCATCCTCGCCATGATCCGGCGGCTGCGCCGCGATTTCCCGCGCGCGCCCATGATCCTCTTCAGTTATGCCAATCCCCTGCTGGCCTACGGCTATGAAAAACTGTGCCGGGATGCCGCGGCGGCCGGCGTGGACGGCTTGCTGGCGGTGGATTTGCCGTTCGAGGAATCGGAAGAATTGCGCCGCTGGATGCGGCCGCTGGGATTGCAATTCATCCAGTTGATCGCGCCGACGACGCCGCTGCCGCGCATGCGGCGGATTCTGGCGGGCGCCGATGGGTTCGTCTATTACATCCTGGTGAAAGGCGTCACCGGCGGCAGCTCCCGCCTGACGGATGCCGCCATCCGCCCTATGCGGCAACTTGCCGGTTGCACGCGTTTGCCGGTGGCGGTGGGCTTCGGCGTGCGCACACCCGCGCAGGCGCGGCAGATCGCGCGTTATGCCGACGCCGTCGTGGTGGGCAGCGCGCTGGTGGAAGCCGCCCGCCGGCGCCGCCTGGCCGCCTTTGTGCGCGAGCTGGCCGCGGCCCTGGGGCGCCGGAAAGAGAAATGATTTTGTGCAGAATCCGTCCGACATAATCTACGGCGTCAATCCGGCGTTTGAAGTTTTGCGCGCCGGCCGGCGCGCGGTGCGGCGCGCCTGGCTGGCCGCCGGCGCCGCCGACAGCCCGCGCTTGCGCAAGCTGGCCGAACTGCTGGCCCGCGCCGGCGTGCCGGTGGAAAGAACCGGCAGGGATGTGGTCGCCCGGCATTGCCGCAGCCCGGAACACCAGGGCGTGGCCTTGGAAACGGCGCCGTATCCCTATGCGCCGCTGGCGGAATTGCTGGCCGGCCGGCGCCTGCTGCTGCTGGACAACGTGGAAGATCCGCAGAATGTAGGCGCAATTCTCCGGAGCGCCGAAGTGTTCGGCTGGTCCGACGTCTTATTGGCCAAGCGGGGTGTGCCGGAAATCTACGCTTCCGTGGTGAAGGCTTCCGCCGGCGCCACGGAGCATTTGAACATTTGCCGGGAATGCACGGCCAATGGTTATGTCCGTCAGGCGCTGGCCGCGGGATTCCGTTTGGTGGCGCTCGACAGCCAAGGCCGCGACGATTTGACCCGGATTTCCGGCGCGCGGTTGGCGAAGATTTTACTGGTGATCGGCGGCGAGCACCATGGGGTAGGGCAATATATTTTGAACCAGGCGCACCATGTGGCCGGCATCCCGCAACGCGGCAAGACCTCGTCCTTGAATGCTTCCGTGGCCGCCGGGATTGCGCTGTTCATCCTGGGAGGATAATGTGCCGAACGCCTTGATCCTTCATGGAACTTGTTCCCGCGAGGAGTATTTTGACGAGCGCTATCCTTCTTCCATCAACAGCCATTGGCTGCCCTGGCTGTTGAAACAGTTGCTGATGGCCGGCTATGCCGCACAGACTCCCACCATGCCGCTGGCCTATCAGCCGGTTTACGCCGATTGGGCCCGGGAATTTCAGCGGCACGAACTCGGCCCGGAATCCCTGCTGGTCGGGCATAGTTGCGGCGGCGGCTTCCTCCTGCGCTGGCTGGCGGAAAATCCCGTGCCCGTCCGCCGGCTGGTGCTGGTGGCGCCCTGGCTGGACCCCTTCGGGCGCAAGTGTCCGGAATTTTTCGACTTTGAATTGGACCCCGGATTGCGCGAGAGAACGGAAATGCACCTGGTGTTTTCCGACAATGACGGCGCGGACATCAACGAATCGGTCCGGCGCGTAATGGCGGCGTATCCGGGTATTGCACAGCATGGTTTCCCGGGTTACGGGCATTTCTGTTATGCCAACCTGCGCACGGCGGCATTTCCGGAACTGCTCGGAATCGCGCTGCGCGGGCGGACTTGACTTTGCCGTTGCGCAGAATGCCGGACGCAAACCTGTAGCACCGCCACGGTGTGGCGCCATCCCCAAAATGCGCGCATCCGGCAATCATGCTTGCCAAGCGCGGGCAAGTTGGCTATGCTGTTTCCTTGACTGTTACCCGTTTGCGCGCCTGTAGCTCAATTGGATAGAGTGTCGGCCTCCGGAGCCGAAGGTTGTGGGTTCAACCCCCGCCAGGCGCACCAGCCCCGCCAATACCGCAAACATCAGTTTCGTTTATGGAACGCTTCCGCCGGATTGAACAACTGCTGGGCGCGCCGGCGCTGGAACGCCTGCGGCAGTCGCGGGTGGCGGTGTTCGGCCTGGGCGCGGTGGGCTCCTACGCCGTGGAGGCCCTGGCCCGCGCGGGCATCGGCGCGCTCCGCCTGGTGGATTGCGATGTCATCCGCCCCAGCAATTTCAACCGCCAGCTTTACGCGCTGGAATCCGCCCTGGGTCGCCCCAAGGCCGATGTCGCCCGTGAACGCGTCCTGGATATCAATCCGCGCTGCGCCGTGGACGCGCGGAATGTTTTCGTGGATCAGTCCAACGTGCAGGCGCTGCTGGCCGGCGGCTGGGACGCGGTGGTGGATGCCATTGACAGCCTGACGCCCAAGGTGACGCTGCTGGCCGCGGCCGTGCAGGCCGGGTTGCCCGTGGTCTCCAGTATGGGCGCCGCCAGCCGCCGTCATCCGCAGCATATCCGCCTGGCGGATATTTCCGCCACCCGGTATTGCCCCCTGGCCCGGTTCGTGCGAAAAAAACTCAGGCAGCGCGGCGTGGTTTCCGGCGTCTGGTGCGTTTATTCCGAGGAACCGGCCTGGCGGTCGCCGCCGCCGGCGGGGATGGACGGGGAATTGGAAACCTTTGACCGCGGCCGGCCGCGCCGCACGCTCGGCAGCCTGCCGTTCATCACGGGGATGTTCGGCCTGTGGGCGGCCTGCCAGGTGTGCAATTTACTGCTGGAGCGGAAAAAAACCGCTTGATAATCGGCGGGTGTTGTTTTACCATCCGCCGCGTTCAATAATACCATTCAGAGGACATAGGAGCGACCATGGATTGCACCAACCTCAAGGCGGCAATGCGCAGTATCCCGGATTTCCCCAAGCCGGGCATTATTTTCCGCGATATCACCCCCGTGCTGGCCGATGCCCGGCTGTTGCGTCAGGCGGTGTCGGTGCTGGTCGAGCCGCACCGCGGCCGGCAAGTAAAGTACGTGGCGGCGATTGACGCCCGCGGTTTCATCCTGGGCGGCGCGGCGGCGCTGGAGTTGAACGCGGGGTTCATTCCCATCCGCAAAAAAGGCAAGCTGCCGTATAAAACGATCGAGGAATCCTACGACCTGGAATACGGTTCCGCCACCTTGACCGTGCACATTGATGCCCTGCGGCCGGGCGATAGCGTTTTGCTGGTGGACGATCTGCTGGCCACCGGCGGCACGGCCGCCGCCGCCGTCCGCCTGCTGGAAAAGCTGGGCGGCAAAGTCGCGGGGGTGGAATTCCTGGTGGAATTGCCGGATTTGCACGGCCGGGACAAACTGGCCGGTTATCCGGTGCGGGCGGCGCTGGCTTTCGAGGGGGATTGATCGGACGCAACGGAGCAATCATGAATTTGCAGCAGCTTTTCGCGGAACGCATCGGCGGGGTCGCCTTCGGCCTTGCGAACGAGATTTACAAGTTTGAAAAAATCAAGCGCGCCAAGGCCGCCGCCCGCCAGGCCCACCCGGAGCTGGAATTGCTCGATTTCGGCGTGGGCGAGCCGGACCGCATGGCTCCGGCGCCGATCCGGCGCGCCTTGAAGAAGGCGGTGGACGACCCGGCCAACCGCGGTTATGCCGACAACGGCATCCGCGAGTTCAAGGCGGCGGCGGCGCGTTACATGCGCGATTTTTTTGGTGTGGCGGACCTGGACCCGGAAACGGAAATCGTCCACAGCATCGGCTCGAAGCCGGCGCTGGCCATGCTGCCGCTGTGTTTTGTCAATCCCGGCGATGTGGCGCTGGTTACCGTCCCCGGCTATCCGGTGCTGGGCACGCACACGCGTTACCTGGGCGGCACGGTTGTCAAGGTGCCGCTGCTGGAAAAAAACGGATTCCTGCCCGACCTGGATGCGATTGACGGCGAGATGGCGCGCCGCGCCAAGCTGTTTTATGTCAATTACCCGAA
>JAXGSX010000133.1:0-9902 GCA_040775225.1 Kiritimatiellia bacterium
ATTCATGGAGCTTCCATAACCAGCATTTCTGAAACATCAAAATCCCTGATTCGCATCCGCAGCAGCCCGTCGGCGGCGGACGCGGCGGCAGGCGTGCCGTCTGCCGGATAGAACACGCGCGGCAGCGGCGCACCCTTGACAATCGGAACCGCGATTTCCACGCCCCTCACCGGAGTGCGTGTCAGCGAATGATTGATCAGGTGAAACACCTTGCCCGCCTGCCGCGAGCGCATCCGCAGGGCGATTTCCACATCGTCCGGGCAGTTTTGCGCCGTGAACGGCAGGTCCGCTCCGGCAAAAACCATTCCTTCCCGGACACACTCCGCCAGGAACTCCTTGAATCCGTCGAAGAAAGTAATCTCCCGGGCAAACGGCGAGCGTACCCGCATTCCTGTGCTGGTCAGCGAGAGACCTGGCTGACGGGCAGTGATCAGGAGTGATGCGCCTTTGACATGGCGGTTGAACACTACCGCCGGTTCGCCGGTCCGGAACCGTTCCCGGACTTCGCCGGCTTCTGTCTCGACGATGTCAATCGGGTCCGCATAGCACCGCACGACGAAATCCCGTCCGAACTCCGCCGCCGCCTTACCGGGCCGGGACCGCGTGCAGTCAACCCCGAAAACTCCGGCCAACCCGTAATTTCCCTGTTCCCTGCCCCACTGATCCAGAAGCGAAGTGCCGCCAGTGGCAATCAGGAATCCTCCCCGCTCCACCCATGCCGTGACAAGCGCGATTTCCCGGGGTGTCATTGCGCCAGCGTCCGACAGGATCATAACCTTGTAGCGCGCGAGCTTTTCCGCGTCCAGCCCGTTCAGGAAGATCGGATCGCACGGCACATGGGCCTGCATGAGGGCCATATACAGGCCGGCCTGATTCCGGCAATACGGCCCGTAGGTCGTGTACGGGACCGCGTAATCCTGCAGCATGGCATTACGTTCGGAATAGACGAGCGCCACCGCGGCGCCGGATTCGCTTTGCGCGAGATAGGGCATGGCCGCATTAACGATCTGCGCGTGTTCAGATGTAATCGCCCATAGCCTTGCCGGATCGGCGATGATCGGCTCGCCGCCGGTCCGCAAATCATACCGGGGGTTGAACTTGAAAACCATCGGCCAGGCGAAAATGTGGTTGCCGCGGCTGTGCGCGCGGCTGATCGCCAGCTCGCGGCGGTATGTCTCGGCATTGCCGTCATGCGCCGTGCACGAGGTAAACACCGACACCCCTTTGGAGTTGGCATGGAGCAAATCCAGGAAAAAAGCCAGCGTCGGCGAGCCGCCCATCCAGAGAGAACTGGCCACGACATCGGGTATGGCGGCCAACTGCGACCAGCGGCAAGTGAAAGGTTGACAGACAAACTGACCGCGGTGAACCAACTGCCACATGATCAAATCGGGGGCATTCGCATGCAGGTAGTCGTATACTGCCTGCCAGTAACACGTTTGGGCATCCGACAGAAATTCCTGGTATTCCATCCAGAGCACGGGATGCTGCCGCCGATCATCCGGATACGGCACATGGATGTCGTCTTCTTTGTCGAGACCAAGGGCTTCCCGTTCACGGCTTCCATATTTTCCGTCCACATATTCCCGGAAGAAGGGATTGGTGTATGCCCTGTCAGCGTCAGAGATGTTCGCCGGTTGCAGTCGCAGGGCGAGATAGGCGTTTTCGGGAAGGACCTCATCAAACTGCAGACCGACAAAGGTTGCCGGGGCATAACGCCGTCCGAAATCGAGCGTGTGCCGATCCATGCGTTTCCGCCATTTCAACATTTCAGGATTAAACACATAGGGCTGATCCGGCATCGGCCCCACGGATTCGGGGAAGGGTGCTCGGCGCGACGCCGGCCACAGAATCTGCCGGATGCCGTAATCTGCCAACCCGGCATCCAGCGCCTTGATGTGATCCGGCCCGATTTCCGGATGTTGTTCGACTACGTTGAATCCGTAATGACCGAGATATCGCGCGGCCGCATCAATACCGGGTTCGGCTTTAAAACCCTTGTCGTCCATGTTGAGCAAGTATGTATTTGCCAACCAGTCTTTAGCATTGCGAAAATCCGGAACATTGTACGGCGCTTTTTCGGCGCGCAGCGCCGCCAGTTCGCGGCAGAGCGGGGTAAGCACGGCCAGGAGCGCGTCTTTCCGGTCGGCGGGGAAAGCAGGACGGGGCAGGCCGTTCACTGCTTTCTCGTCCCGGGCCGCTGCGGCCAGTTTTTCGTAGTGTTCATGGCATGCATCCAGCAAGTCGGTCGCTTGTTTTCGGGCCGCCTTAAGGCGCGCGGCGTATTTTGCGATCTCGGCTGACGGCACGCGCCCTTCCAAACGGTCCAGATCGAATGCCGCGAAATCGAGCATGGCCTTGATCTTGAAAAAGGGGATATCCACCGCCCGGTAAAGCGTTTCGCGAAACCGATCCCGCGCCGCCGCGATCCGTTCGGCGGCGAGGATATCGTTCCGCGCGGCGACAGCGCCTGCGCCACCGGAACCCGCCCAGGCGATGGCGTTGAGCAGCAACCGGCGTTCGCTGCCGGACGCCGCTGTCTCCCGCTCGCCCGGCCCCAAGCCGATGGGGCAGCCAATGTCCACCACGCGGCCCGCGCCGACGCTTCCGGCAATCACCACGGGGTAGCTCCCGGCGTCGGTAAAGACGGGAACGCCCGCGGGACCCGCAGTCATCGCGATGTGATCGCCATAGGCATGTTCAACTCCCCCCGGCAGACCGCACGCCACCGGATGCCCCGGTTTGGCAACAGCCAGCCGCCCGTGTTTGTCGAAGCGGCCGCCGCCGCGGATGGTCGAAATCTCAGGGAAAAGCGGCAAGCCTTTGCTCATTTGACCATCGTATCCAACCGAATGATGAAAACGGATCAACCCCCCGCCGCTCCGGACAAAGGCGCGCAGCCGCGACCGCCAATCGTGAGGCACCCCATCGCCTCTGATCCAGCAGGGCACAAGCAACACCCGAATCCCGGCCAGTTCTGTATCGGAAAAATCGCTGACAGGCTCAGCCTGGATATGCGCAACTTCCGCGAGCGTCTGGAGCAGCCCCTTGGCGCCAAACATGCGCCCTCCGGTAAACACGCCGACGGAGAGTTCCTGTTCCACCCCGGGGTCTTCGTATACTTGCAGATCGGTAAGCGCCTTGATTCCCGCCGCATCCGTGATCCTGACCCGCACCGCCGTGACCAACGCGGAGGGTTGCACATGCACCGCGTCCATTGCGTCTGTGACGTCGTATTCGTACTGCTTGACATTAATCCATCGCCCTCCCGACATAACCGTAACGTCGCCGCTCTCCGGCACGCCGGGTTTCAAGCAGAGCGCGATTCGGCACACCCGATAAGGCCGATCGAGTTTGACGGTCAATTCAGCGGCGCCGGCACTGTCTGCACCCGCGTAAATCGCGCTGCCAAAGGCAACCGACCCATCGAACACGGCATCCACCCCGCGGGGGCCGCCCCATGCGTCCGTTGTCATGGTGGTCTCAATTGCAAGCCTGCCCGCGCGATGCAACCCGGCCAGATCAATCAGATGCCCCTGTTCCGGGTATTGTCTGACATGACAGATTCCCCGCGCGTCTTCCGCGCGAATGGTGTAAGTCCGGTGAGTTGGAACACTTATGGACTTTTGGAACGCGCGGCCGGCATCGCATTGCGCTTCCGAAGCAAACACCTCGCCTCCCATATCATCGTTGACGGATACGTGATTCAATCCCGGTAGGCGGACGGATAACGACAGTTCCGTTGAGCCTCTGCCGAGAAAGATATCGTCGAAACACCCCACGCCGGTCTGGTCGGAATACAGCACCCAGAGTTCCCGGATTTCATTTCCCGCTTCGGTCAACAGAAACGTCTTCTCGGCGTAATGCCAATTGTGGTCCTCTTTCGGAAATGCCAGGGAGGCAACCGACCGGCCACCCGCGGAGACTGTCAGGGCATAATGCCCGCCATTGGGATTCACGCCGGCGCATTTCGACCACGCGCCAACCAGCATCTCCGTGTCTGCCGGCAGGATTTCATTGAGAATACCCCGGCCCAGATGCCGTTGACGGATGCCCTTGTTCAGTGATGCGTTGCCGGCCAGTTGACAACCATATCGCCCCGTGTGCGCCGCTTCGGCAGCAAGCCCGTCGCTTTCTGCAGTGTGATATGCCTGCCACTCGCGCATCGGGAGGCCCCGCCCCTCGCCGGCAGGAAATGCGGCGTTTTGCTCAAAACCGCCGTTTCGCACAAGATTGGCAACAGGCAAGGAGGGCACGGACGAGACAATGATGGCATCGTCCATCAAGCCTTTCACGGCGAAATCCAACTGCGCCGCCTCGGCAACCTCCTGACTGACCGCCCCTTCGCCTAAAATCTTGCGTAAATTGTCAAACGGCAGATGGAAGCGCCCCGGCCGATCAATCACCGCGCCAATTCCAGTCTGCTCGATATAGCGCTCCGCGCTGCGTTCCAACTCGAGCGCCCGCGAATACAGGGCGGCAGCCTCGGCCTTCTGCCCGGCCATGCAAAGCTCATTAATCTTGCGGCATATCTCCTCAATCGCATAACAGAGCGACTCCCATTTCAGAAAGATCTGCTGGAAATGGATCAATTCCGCCCCGCGCGCGTCGTCGGTTAGTCGTTCGGCCAGCGCCAGCGCCGCTTCCGCCTTTACCGTTTCCCCGGCATCCATGCGCCGGAAGCATTCGAGCATGGACGCGGCGGCCGGGCCGTAACGTCGGCGGCAGAAGTGCGCAAGCCGCGCATCGGCATCCGCATTCACATTCCACAGGAGTTCGGCAAAAAGGTAATGGTTCACCAGGTGCGGCCGCCACCAGGCGTAGAGCCCTTGGGTTATCACTCCTTTGACACCCTGTTCGGCCATGAACCGGAGGGAATTGACCATGGTTGTCATCCGCACGAAAGGCCGGGCTTCCTCGCTGGCCCGCCCGCAATAGTACTCGTACACCAGCACTTCGGGAACGCGGCTGACCCACTTCCGGATGTTTTCGCGGTAGTAGGCCGAGATATCCGGACACTGCCGGTACCGCTGCGCCGCGGTAATGTCGCTGCCGGATCGCTCAAAGAATGCCAGCATCGCCATCACGTTCGGCAGGGGAGATTCACGCTCCGGGAACTCGCCCGTGGCCACGTAGCCGAAGTATTGGATGGGACGGTTCGGGAACTCTTGCGCCACCCGTTCAGCGACGGCATTGACCGCATGCATCAGCCGGTCAGACCCCCACTGCTTCTCCGGATACACCCTCCAAGGCCTATCACCGCCACAGAGGTCGCACATGCACCAGTCATAGCCATCATCCGGGCCGGGGCAAAAGATGTCTACCTCCGGATGACGGCGCATGAAATCCAGGCAGCCTTCCGTGTAAATCTTCAACGCTTCGGAATTGTACGTACAGAACTGCTTGGGCTGGCGCTGCATCGCGTTCGTGCCGGCGCCCGGCAGCAACGCGTAATATTCGGGATGATCCGCAAAGTATTTGTCCGGCGGGATGAAATACTGGAAGCCGTGCTGAGAGCTGTAGATTCTGATGCCCCGTTTTCGCAATTCGGGCAGAATCCTGGCTCGGAACTCCGGATTATCGAGGTTGCAGTAAGACACGCCCGTGAAATTCATCTTGCGCTTCCCCATCAGCTTAATCTTTTGCAGCCCGCCCGTGTCGGTATAGCCGCGGTACTTGAACGAGGCGGCTTCCCGCCGCTCAATCGCGCCGATGCTTAGGTTTCTGTTGACAGGGACTATCTCCTCCTGGCTGAACACGCCAGGCCAGAAAACGCCCAGGTTTTCTTCCAGAAAATCGTACACGGCGTACAAACAACTGCGCGGATTCGCGCCGGCCAGGATCAGGTCTTTGCCGCGGGTCCGAACGACGAAGGCATCGTATTCTTGCTCGCGGGCGGAAAATGCCAGCGTTCCGCCGCGCGCTTGCGCCAGCGGGTTGGATTCCTGCGTTCCGATGATGATCAACGGTCCGGCCAACGCATCCGCAACGTCCTTAATCGGCAAAGCCGCGCCGCAAATCCGCGCCAGGTATGTCTGCAGTTCCTCAGCGGCAAAACGTTCCGGCGCCGGTGCATCCGTACCGATGCAGATGGTGTATTCAGTCAAGCCGCCGGCAGCAAGAACCAGTTCCGCCGGGGCCTCATCCGCGCCGCCGTCACGCGGGGCCGCCGCCGCAAACGCGCGCGGCCCCGGCAATCCCGTCAGAATCAAAGACACCGCTATCAAAATCCATCGGATCATAGATCATCAAAACCAGGGGTCATTGCGCACCTCCGCCGGCGGGTTTGGCCTCGGAATCCAATCGGGCGGCAAGATCCTTTGGGCACCAAATGTAGGTTTTATGAGAAAGATTGTGGTGAAAGTCGAGTTTAGCCGAATCCCGGCGCAGGGTCTTGCACATATCGGTGATCTTCCCCAGAAGGGCTTGCGCTTGTTCGCGTTCACCTTGTTCGAGACACATCCGGGCGCGCGCGTATTCATTCAGCACGTCAAACGTCCCCTTCGTCCAAGTGAACACGTCCTGCTCACGCCGCATCAGGACAGACTCCCGCTCGGACAAGTCCTTCCCGCAGGCCGCCGCCAGGGCTTTCTCCGCGCTGCCGAAAACCTGATAAAACTTTTCCATACGCGCCATCCGTTCCACGGGCGGACCCATCCAGTTGTCACCCATGGCGTCGGGATGATGCAGCCCGCCCATCGCCGTTTCCATCAAACTGAAATAACGTTTCATTTCACCGGCGGCGGCGCCATACCGCGCGCAGTATTCATCCAGAATGGCGTCGGCATTCCGGTCCGGGTTCCACAACATTTTAGCCAGCGTATATGCGTTGAGGTTGAACGCCCATGGCCAAACGTGTTGCGCAAGAACACCTTTCACCCCGATGTCCCGAAAATGTTTAACATCTCCGGCAATCATCCGAGGGAACGGCATCATGCGTCCGTCCATACCTGATTTTGCGCAGGCATAGTAGTAAATAATCACATCCCCTTTGCACAATTCGATCCATCGCTTGAGGTTCTCTTCAAAGTACGCATTGACCTCATGGCAGGTCGCATCGCCCCACTCGTTTAATGGCCGGCTGTAGCACCGGTGCCAGAGTGCAAACTGGATGTTCAGGTTGGGATGCGGCTTAATCTCCCGCGGAGTCGGGCCGGTGTTGACATAGGCGATCGTAAACAGCTTTTTGTCCGGAAATTCGCGGGCCATGGCTTCCGCCATAGGATTCAAGGCTTGCAGCATTTGTTTACTGCCGATTACCCAGGCCGGCTTTACCCAATGTTGACAGGACGGGTGCGCGTCCAACCAGCGCCAGTTGTCCTTTTCAAGACAATTGGGGCACTGGCAGTATGTCAGACCGTCCCCATACCAGGGCGAAAATACGTCAATGCCGGGATACTGCCGGACCAGTGCGATAAAGTTTCCGACAATCTCTGCAACCGCGCCGGTGGAAGACGAACAGATTTGTTCCGGTTTGCGGGCGCCGGCTTGCATATTATAGGATTCGGTAAAATAATTTTCGCCCGGCGCCTCGGCCTTGGCTTCGTCAAGGATCAACGAATACCATTCGGGATGATCCTTGAAATATTTTTCCGGCGGAAGCAGGGCTCTGAGCACATAATGCCCGCCCATGTCGAGGATGATGTCCCATTTCGCTTTTGCTGCGAGATATTCGGGATACCGCTCGGGCCGGCGTTCAAATGTTTTCAGCCCGAACTGGGTGTAATTCAACCCCACCTTCGCCATCCAGTGCCACTGGATCCCCACGGGTTCAAACCCTTTAATTCCCCGGTAGGAGAATGCCGGTTTTTCGATGCGATCAATGCTCCCGATACTGAGCCAGTCAAGCTTCGGGATGCGTTCGTCGTCAAAACAATAGAAACGGACGCCGACGTAATCCTCCAGAAACCGATAGACTGCGTAAAGCAGACTCCGTCCGCGGGCGCCGACAAGATACAGGTCCTGGCCCACGGTGCGCATCAGGAACCCTTCGCCCCCCAATGCGGCGCGGTCAATACCCGGCAACGCTGGTGCGTGCTCATAAAGCATGACCGCAATCTTGCCCCCCGCGGACGGCGCGCCGCTCGCGCGCGCCACAGGCAGTGTAACTCCCGTGGCCTCCCGCAAACACCGCTGCAGTTCCGCCGCGGCAAAAGCCTCGTTCGAGGCGCCGTGCTCCGGAATGACAATCTCGTATCCTGTACGCCCACTGTCCACCAAAGTCAATTCTTCAGACATGGCAGAAAATCCCTGAAACATCAGAAAAACAACTGACCAATTCACATAATATCGCATAACTCCCTCGATGTATTTATTTTCAGCGTCCAGGCGAAAACTTAAGAAAGGTATCGGATATGGAACGGTCTTATTTCATAAAACAACGATATTGTCAACTTAATACTGTGCATTTTTTCGATTGACACGGTCTGTGGCAGAAAGTATCTTGCGAAATACGCACCGAAATTTAAACGGTAAAGTGAAATTTTACAGATGTGCGACAAACTGAATAAATCAGAGTTGACGCGATCAATCCGGCGGATGATTGCAGCGCGCTGCGATGGAGATGCTCTGCCAGGGCAGCGCGAGTTATGCGCGCGGTTCGGAGTGAGCACCTGGCTTTTGAACGAAGCTCTGCGGGGACTCGAGCGCGAGGGCTTGATCAATGTACGGCCACGCAAGGGTGTGTTTGCCCGCAAGCCGCAGTCCGATGCGCGCAGTTTTCTGCAAACGGTATTTCTGGATCATCCCATAGACAACCGGATATGGGAATACGGGCTGCCGGCGCTCGCAGCTATATGCTCCCGCCATGGCGCGGAGTGCCGCTCAATGCACGTGCCATACGATGACCGGGAATCCCTGCGCGCCGTATTTCAAGCGGCGAACCGGGATAAAGATTGCATCGGTATTGTACTTAACGGCACAGTATCGAGCGAAACCGCCAAGTTTCTGCAGCAGGTGGAACAACCATGGGTGTTGTTTGGCGATGGCCACAGCCCCTTCCGCCTGGAACGCTTGCCCATCGTGACCGGCGATATATACCAGGGCGCCCGCCTGGCGGTAAATCTCCTGCTGGACAAGGGTTGCGACGCGCTCATTCTGGTCAATTTCTTTTCGAAGCCCGAGTGGCCGTGGATCATTGACAGCCGTGCGGGAGTTTTTTCGGTAACGGAAACCAGACCCTCCATCCCCGTCTTTCTCCCCGAAACGGATTGTGTCGCCCAGCCCAAAGCCTTCAGTACTGAGGCGGCGGCATGGTGTAAATCGCATGTTTGCCGCCGGCCGCGCATAATCTGCCGGGGCGCATACGCGCTGCATGCGGCCACGTCCCTGCGCGACGCTTTGCCGGGCGACACCGGCGACGCGCTCCCAATGGCGCTGCTGGAAGTCGGCATATCCCTGCCTCGTTTGCCGAATGTCGAGTACATCTTATGTTCCATGCTGGACTTGGCGGAGACCTGCATGACCCGGCTGGAAGGCATGCGGCGCGGCATGGGCGCCGCTGGTCCCGTATTCGTGCCATTCAACCACGTGAATCATGATGGCTCCCCGATCGGGATGCCGCGTGAATCAGGCGGCTAGGTTCAGGACAATCTCAAACCGGCTGGGAACTCCCATCTACACGCAGACAGGCCGCCGTCCTCTGAACGGCATGCGCCGGGGGATCAGGCATAGCACAAACGCCCCAAGCAGTCCAGACGGAACCGGACCGCCATCCCTTGCCTGGAGGGTCGGGTTACACCCCGGGCATTTTGCGGACTTTGGGAAACGGCTTTGTATTTATTTCAGTCCCCGGGGTTTTTCAAATCGCAATGGATTTGCAGCGCTTCGCTGAGATTGGGATGAATGCTGAAACCGCATGCTTCGAGAGCGGCCCGGACAAGCTTGATTTCTCTTTCGAAGCG
>JAXGSX010000134.1:0-9897 GCA_040775225.1 Kiritimatiellia bacterium
CCGGATACCCGAATTAATTCGCGTATCAGGGTGTCAGCCGATCCGCCAGACCGGCAGATGCCGGTCGGCGCGGCAATTGGCAATACATCTGATCATTTTGTGCATTTTGAGTATTTCTTTATCTGTTTTTATTATAAATCTTTGTGCCTTTGTGTCTTTGTGTGAGTATTTCTGAATCTGTTGATTTACGCCAAACTCCAATTTCCTTAAAGAATATCGCCGTTTCCATCTGATAAATTATATCTATGGGATGACAGTGAAATTGGATCCCTGGTTTACCGGGATAAAATAATATCTGCTGAAAACCTCCATGCGTCTTTGATAATTTGACCGCTAGCGGACAAATGGTGGACGGAAAGGATTTGCATGTTGACTGTAAGGCGCAAATTGGCTGCAGAATGCAGGCATGCCTTGCCTGCCGGCTTTTGCCCGGCCATAATCGGCTTGCTCGCCTGGTTGGTTGCGGCTGACGCGCCGTCCGCAAAGATTGAGCCCCTGATACTGGATGTCGGCCCCCAGATCATCCGGCCTTCAACTTCGGTGGTTACGCCCCATATCCAGTGGGCCAAGCCTTTGGCCGGCGGACCTCTCCGGGTGCTTTTTATTGATCATCAGAACAAAATGCGCGAAGCGGTGGAGTTCGCGCAAAGACTTGATCTCGAATTCGAATTCTTCGGCTCCACCGGGTCAATGAATCCTTATTACCTGCGCGGCGGCCATTACCTTGGAGACGAGCCCGGCGCCAAAACCGCAAGACTGCAATCAATCCTGTCCAATGAATACGATTTGATTGTAATGGGCAATGTGGCCTGGAAACGATTCCCCGAATTCGCCCGCGCGGGCATACTGGAAAAGCTTGCATCCGGCGCCGGTCTGCTCCGCATTTCCACCGGGCATGTCGGCGATCAAATTGACGGCGATCTTCAAAACGCCGCCGCCGATTCGCTGGCCGTTCCGGCATGGGTCGGATCGGGCGTGCCCTGGCAGGCTTTGCCGGTTTTCAAAAAATATGACGGCTGTTCAAAATGGCTCAACGGCACTTTCAAGGCCTCAAAATACGGACGGGGGGTATACCTGGAGATTACCGGGTACAAGCCGGCTGATTTGCAGATCATATCACCGGGTTTCGTGGAAAGCCCGCTTTGGCACAGGTGGTGCGATTATTGGTGGGTTCCCATGCGCCTGTATGCGTCTCCTCATCCCGACTTGGACATGCCCATCACCGACATAAAGCTTCTGGATTACGATTATTACCTGGCTTGCCTGATCAAAGCCATGATGTTTGCCGCCCAACGACCGCCGGCGATGATCATTGAGGATGCAAGACCCGGCAATTCGGACGGACGGAATGACGATGCAGGCAAGCTTTGCAGCTTGAGCCGCGCCGGGTTCACAAATTTGGTTTTCAAGGTTGTCGTCAATGACCAGCGGGCATTGACGGAAGTCGAGGCCGTTTTCGCTTTGCGCGACCGCGACAACCAAATCCAGGGCACAATTCAGCATCGCAATGTCATACTCCAATCCATAACCAATCTAGTGGATTTTCCCGTTCCGGCCGTTCCGGGCGGGGATTATTTTGCAGACCTCTGGATAAAAGACAAAGGCGCGACCCTGGGATTCGGGTCCCGGGCGCTGCGCGTCACGTCGGATGTCGAATTCAAGGATATTTCCCTGGGACATGACCATTTCAGGGTTCGCGACGCTTTCAAAGCGCGGATTTCCTGCGCTATTCCCGCAACGCACAGCAACCTGTATCTGGTAGTCCGGCAACACGACAATCACGGTCGCCTGGTGCGGCGCATGTCACTGCCATTGCGCCAAGCGGAGTTTTCGCTGCCTTTGCCCGCGATTGAAAATCCTTTGACAGTATGGCAGTTTTTGGATTTTGACATCATGGGTGAAAACATCCCTCTGGCCCGCCGGCGCGTGAGTTATACCCTGTCGGATTTGTATCTGACCGACGCCATCAGAATAGGCGTCTGGCACTTGGCCCGCATGTCTTACCTGAATTTCCACATTTACCGTGAATACTACAGGCATGGCTTTGATTCCACCGGACGTTTTATCGAAACATCGGCCGGTTACAACGATTTTTACGGTTTGGGCCCGCATTCCACTTTCAAGGTCGGCCGGTTCGAAATGGCAACCCTCGCCAACCTGCGCTTCATGCCGCCAATAGCCCGGATTGCCGATTATGGAACCGCGGAATGGGCGGAAAAGACCTGCCTGGATCACGAAGGGAAACAAAAACTCCAGGTCAAGCCCAATGTCCGTTATCCGTGCGTCAACGACCCGGAATATGTCCGTCTTTTTGCAAAAAGGGCGCGGGATGTGGTCCGGCATTACGGCCGGCAGTCAACTTCGGAATATTTTTTCGACCAGGAACCAAGTTACGCCCACACCTGGGCGCGGGGCAACCAGGATGTCTGCGTTTGTTCCAATTGCGTTGCTTACCTGCGCAATTATCTGCGCAATACCTACAAGACGATTGAGGCGCTGAACCAGGAATACGACACGCATTTTGACGGATTCGACCGGGTATTTCCCGTCACGTTCGACCAGGTTCGGACCAACCGCGCTCTCGCGCCGCAATGGACTGATTTCACCCTGGCAATGTCGGACGGCTTCTACGGCATGCTGCAAAAAATAACCGACGCCATTGAAGCCGAACAGCCCGGCGCGCGTGCAGGCATAGCCGCGCCCATCGGCAACGGATTCCGTTCCGGCGATGGCGCGGATATCTGGCGGGCCAGCCGCCTGTTCAAGGCATATTTCCCCTATCCGGCGCTCACTGCCCGGGCCATGCTGGACTTTGCCTTGCCGGGCGCGCTGGTTGGACGCGGGTGCTGGTGGGGGCCTGCGCGCTGGCGCAGTCCGGAATTCAGCCGGTGGCATCCCTGGCATGACCTGTTTGAAGGCGCGAATTTCTGGTATTGCTACTATGGCGACACCAGCGAATTGTTGGCGCATGATTTTTCCGTCTATCGCGATATGCAGCCGCGCCTTGATCAATTTCATGAAATCAAGGCTGGGACCGGCAAACTGCTGCACCAAGCGCGTTGCGCCCATCCGCAAATCGGCATTCTTTATTCTCCCAACAGCATTCATTACTGGACTTTAAGCGAGGCCTGGGGCGATGTAGACGCCGGCACGGTGCGTTACGGCCAGCTTTGCTCGGAAGCCGCCGCCTACAATTACGCCGCCTGGATCAACCTGCTGGCCGACGCGTTAGCTTCGTTCCGGTTCATTTCAAGGGAGGAATTGCAAACCGGCTATCTGGAGGATAATGCATTTCAAATGCTTGTGCTGCCATGGTGCCAGGCCATGTCGCCCCCGGAATTGGCGGCTGTGAAAAATTTTGTCCGGCGCGGCGGCGTGGTCCTCGCGGATTTGCGCCCGGGTGTCGGCGATGAGCATTGCAAACCGTACGATGCCTCGCCCCTGGATGAGGTGTTTGGCGTTGTTCAAAACACGCATACCGCGAAGGTTTCGGAAATCACCCTGGATTTTAACGCCCTGGCGGACAATTCCCCGGCACCTTCCGGCGTAACAGGGGGCGTGCCGGTAAAAGTTGACTTGTCTCTGAAAGTTGACTCCGGGGCCGCGGCTTTTCTGTCGGCTTCCGGCGCGCCGCTTGCCGTGCGCAATTCCTACGGAGACGGCCGCGGCATACTGTTGAATTTCGCCGTTGAGAATTATCTTGATTGGAAACAGATGCGCTTGCGATACTATCCGGTGCGCTCGCAATCCGCGCCCGTTATGAAGCATTACTTCCATGAATTGTTGACCCGGGAGTTAGGGCCTTTCCCCGTGCGGTTGAATCCGGCGCTCGACCGGATGCGGTGTTATCAGTTTGAGGATGGGGTTGCAACCTACCTGGGATTATTGCGGGAACCGCCGGAATTCTGGGAGGCCTACTCCGGCAGGACCGCGGCGCCGCTGCAGGGGGAAAACGCGGTTGTGCGCCTGCTGAATCCGAGCCATGTTTACGATGTCCGGCGCGGCGCTTACGCCGGCTTCACGGATAATATCAATGTGTGCATTACCGCATGTCAGGCCGAAGTCTTTGCCTGCCTCCCTTACCAGGTTGAAAAAATAAAAATTGACGCCGCCCCTGCTTGCCGCCCCGGGCAAAGGCTGAATTTCAAGCTCGCAGTCATCGCCGGTTCAACGCCGGGACGCCACGTCATCCGCGTCGAATTGATAAATCCCGAAGGGCAACCGCTGAAGTGGTACACACGGTTGATTGACGCGGCAAACGGCCGGCACACCGGCGATATCCTGCTTGCAATCAACGAGCAAATTGGAAATTATACCGTTGCGGCTTGCGATATCGCCACCGGCGTCCGCGGAACCGCCGCGGTGACGGTGGCGGAATGATCTAAAATAATAATGCTTCACATGTTTTATCCCGCAAGACCATGAATGAACAAACCGACATAACCGCCGCGCAGATGCCCATGAGCAGACCGGACCTGGTGATGGCGCAACACCCCCATCAAGGCGGCCATAATGTTGCATGGACCTTGCTCGATGACGGGCGCATCATAAGTTATCAGGGCGGATTTTGCTTTTCGGGAGACGGCGGCCTGACCTGGACGCCGCCCTGCCCTCCCCGGGATGGACATGGAAACACTTTTCATCCCGGCGCTCCATCCCTGGTCAAACTGGCGGATGATTCCATCGGGATGACATATACCTGCCTGCCGCCCGGCGCCGCCGATGTGGAAAAAAAACAGGCGGCGTTCCGCCGTTCGGACGATGGAGGGAAAACATGGTCCGACCCGATTGAGATAGGACCAGGCCTGCCGCTGGGCGCTTTACAGGATGTGCTGCTGCGCACTTCCACCGGTCGCATCATATGGCCGGCATACCTGGCAATCGGCAAGGGAAATTTCCACCGCGAAGACACGCCTTTTTCTGGAGGATACGTGAAAGGGCATTTTGTTTCAACCGACGCCCATTTCTTTGATCCGCATTTTTTCGCCTTGATCGTTTTTTTCAGCGATGATGAAGGGAGGACATGGCAGCGCAACTCCGACGGCGAACTATTCATCATCCTGCCCCAAACACATGCCGTCGAAATGGCGTGCGAGCCGTCCGTGGCCGAAATATCGCCCGGGAATTTGCTGATGCTGATGCGCACGCGGCTTGGCCGCCATTTCCAGGCATGGTCCCACGACAATGGCGAGACATGGACCCGCCCGCAACCGACCCAACTGGCCGGCACGCAAGTGCCTTGCCAGCTCCGCGCGCTGCCGGGAAGCGGCCATTTGCTATGTGTTTTCAACCAGCACAGCGAACCGGAAATCCGGCGCGGCTTCGTCCGCCAACGCCTGTCAACCGCCATCAGCCGCAATGCGGGAGGCGTTTGGGAATTTTTCCAGAACGTGGCATCCATCCTGCCGGAATCGCATGTCGAACCCGGCCCCATCCGTTTCATAAGCCCGGCGCAGGGTTACTCCATGGGAGAATGGCCGGCGCCGGAAAATGACGCTGCGAATTGCCTGCCATTGCCGGAGAATTACGGGCGCTTTGCCTATCCGTCAGTTCTGGCGTTAAAAGACCGTGTTCTGATCTCCCATACCCATGGATCATGGCGCAAGGATTTGGCAATCGCCACGGATGAGGAAAAGGCTTTTAACGCCATTATCAAAGTGTTGCCTCTCAATTGGTTTTACGGGGGGGCAACACCCGTCCGGGAGAGCCCCGTCATATCCAAATTGACGAAGCTCGCTCCGCAACCATGATTATTCCAGGCTTTTGTTGTATATAATAAACCAGGGAGGGCATGCTTCATGTTCAAAATATTATGTATTAGACCCACAGGCTGCTTGCTGCGAATGAATGCCGGGATTAATGCATGTGCCGGCGGCGCATGTTTGAAGCTCATTTGCAAAGCCGCAGGCATGATTTTGGCCTTGATCGCGGCGGTGTCGCCCGCTGCCGGCGCGGTGAAATATGTGGATGCCGGCCTGGCAACCGGATTGCATGACGGGTCTTCCTGGGCAAATGCATATTCCAATCTTGCAGCCGCCCTGTCGGGGACCGGAGCGGGGACTGATCTGTGGGTTGCCGCCGGGGTGTATTTTCCCGGCCCCAACGGCACGGATATATTCAGCTTGAAGGCAGGCGTTAACCTGTATGGCGGGTTCACTAACGGCATGGCTGGTTTCAACGAGCGCGACTGGCAGGCGCATCAAACCATCCTTGACGGCGGCGGCACAAATTACCACGTTGTTTATTGCGCGCAAACGATCACGCTGGACGGCTTTATTATCCGGAACGGCCGGACCGGCGGAAGCAGCGCCCAGCTTAACGGCGGCGGCATGTACATCGCCGCCGCCAGCCCGACCATCCGGAATTGCGTTTTCAGCAACAACCTCGCCATTGGCGGAGCGGACACCAGGGGCGGGGCATTGTTCATGGAAGGCGGCGGCAGTCCCTGGATTGACAGTTGCAGTTTCGTTTGCAACAGCAACCTGTCTACAGGCACATGGATGGGCGGCGGCGCAGTTGCCATAGCCAGCGCTTCGCCGACCATGACCAATTGTGTTTTTGCTGAAAATTATTCCGCCAAATCAGGCGGCGGCATTTATTCCTACCTTGCCAATGCGACCATAGTGGATTGTGTTTTCCGCAAAAACGCCGCCGGCAATTACGGCGGCGCCATTGGGCATTACCGGCAGGGCATGCCGTCGTACAGCATCAAAAACTGCTTTTTCATTGAAAACACAACCACGGCCAACGGCGGCGCGATCGGACACACCGGCCAGGGAAAATTTTTAATTGAAGATTGCGTATTTGCCGGCAATACGGCAAATGGCACCGGCGGCGCGTTGATCATAAATGACTATGACCCCGGGGACGGTTCCACCGGTTTGGTTGTCAATTGCGTGTTCAGCGGCAACAGGGGCAACAGTTACGGGGTGCTGTCATTTGGCATATATCCGCCCGGCACGGGCCTGGTGCAAAATTGCCGCTTTGCCGGAAATTCCGCGGTGTATGGCGCGGTTTGCCTGCTTCAAGCCGCCACGAGCACCGTGCGGAATTGCGAGATTGCCGGCAACTTCAGTTCAACCTGGGGCGGCGGCCTGCGGTTATACATTTCGGATAATATAATGATTGAAAATTGCACCATTTTCGCCAATAGAACCGAGGGCGATGGCGGGGGCATCAGCGCCGGCACATCGGGCATGAAGCTTGCGAATTCGATCGTGTGGAGCAATACCTGCGCCGGGCAGGGAAATAATATTGATAATGACGCGGTATCCGGCGCCAGCGTGTCGCATGTCTGCCTTGAAGGCGGCATCGCGGGGCAAACCGGCCCGGCGCTGATTGACGGCGGCGGGAATATTACAAACCATCCGCTGATTAACGGCGTGGCTGCCAGCGGCAGTTGGACTCAACCGGCCAGTTATGATCCGGCAAACGGCTGGACCGTGCTGACCGATTCGTCGCAAAACTATGGGATCAATCAACTTGCGGGCATGATCATAAAGCCTGACTTGAACAATTCCACGCCAACCAACCGCTACCTCCAATTTTGCGTTCATACAAACGACGCCAACAATATCATTGTCTGGGGCAATTGCGCTGCGATGGCCACCAACGGCGCGGCATACCAGGTGTGGGACTTGCGCCCGGCTAAGTCATCGCCATGCGTTGACTCCGGAACCAACCGGGCGTGGATGGCTTCGTCCACCGACCTTGACGGGCGCAGCCGGCTGGACCGGTTTGTCAAACGCGTTGACATGGGCAGCCGTGAATTTGTTCCGCACGGCTGCATGTATTTCATCAAATAATCCATTAGCCTCCCGCTGTTAAGAAAACAGAAACACTGTCATCCCATAGTTCTAATTTTCAACCAGAAAACATCAGTTTTCACTAATAATATCAGCTATTGCGTTCCCGGCCAAACGGGGTTAAGTTCCGGTTTTATGCGGGATCGAAATTGGTATCGGGATCGGTATCGTAATCGGTATCGTTCCCGACAGCGATCCCGATTATATCGTGCTATTGGAGGGCGAACCTGTGGTGAGCCATACGCATTTGCGACCAATAAAGCCCCGTTTTTTAACCATGCCTGCAAATTCTGGTTAGGAGCCAATTTAACATGATGATCGTCAAAGACATTTGTTTCTTGCTAACGCTACCTTTTCATTCCGGTTGTAGCAGCGCCCGCCTACGCCCGGCTTCGGCGGGCACGGCCAGGGCAGCGTCCTGCATAGTCCGACGAAGCAGGGCAGCGTCCTGCGCAGTCCGGCGAAGCGGGGCGTGGCGCAATCCGGATGCCGGACTGTAGTGCGCCACTGCGTGGCGCAATCCGGATGCCGAACACAGTTCGGCTACTACACGGCTATGCTGAAACTACGCAGGGCAAACCGTTCGGCGGCTACCCGACTTCGCTGAAGCTATGCCGGGCAAGCATTCCGGAAAATCTGAATTATTTACCAACAGCCAATCGCATAAATCCTGACAAAATGGCCGGGGTGGAACCCGGCCCTCCACAACGGGGTGAATTTGCATTTGTGCAGGCGATTCTTGCGTCGTCCAGGACTTCTGAAACCGGCCCAAAACATACTTTTTAAATCAGCTAATCCATTAACCATGCTGCCGACTGAAAAATTATAAGGATGAAAAAAACACTCAAATTCACGGAAATGGACGCACGGCGCCTGCAGAGGCTGGCGAAGCAAATCGCCTGGGTAAAGGGCGAGGCGGCGGAACGCCTGGCCGCCACCCGGCGGATCTTCGCGCGCAAGGTACTGGTGGTTGACCTCCACACCCATTCCATCCATAGTGACGGCTGCGACACGGTGGATGCCAATTACGCGGCCGCGATGAGCGCGGGGCTGGATTTCATGTTCGCCACCGACCATCGCAGCCTGCGCCAGAAACGCAACGTCCGGAAACTGCCCCGGGCGAGCTGGGGGCAGGAGCCGGGCGCCGGCGGCCATCATCTCGGTTTGCTGCATGGCAGCCGCCGGTTTGCGCCAAACACCCTGAAAGCATACGGCGCCATTTTCCAGGCCGCCCGGCGCCTGGCCCCGTTCGTCTGGGTGCCGCATCCCGCCGGCTGGTTCCCATCCAACTGGTATCCCGATGAGCGCATCGCCCAGTTATGGTCGCTGGAAGACAATTTCGCCATGGAAATCATCAATGGCGCCAACAAAACCTGCCGGGCGTATGACCAGTTTGACGCCAAAGCGGCGGCGGTCTGGGACCGGCTCCTTTGCGACGGCAGACGCGTGGCGGCGCTGGGCGCCAGCGACGCGCATATTGCCGAAAGCGCCGGCATCGCCTGGACCGGAGTGTTTGCCGCGCGCTGCTCCGCCCCGGCCATCATCCGCGCATTGAACGCAGGCTATTGTTTCGCCGGCGAATCCACCTTGCTGGAGTTTTTCTGCAATGCCCGCCCCATGGGCGCCACCGTGCGCCGCCGGGCCGGCGCCGCCCTGCGGCTGCGTTTGCGCGCCGCGGATTCACGCGGGATCAAATCGGCGCAGTTGATTTGCAACGGCCGGACGATCCGGGAGTTCTCCGGCGGCGGGCGCTCCCTGCTGGAAGCCGATTGCCGCTGGCGGCCGCCGCGCCAGGCCCGGTATATCCGGCTGGAGACCGAGGCCGCCGACGGGTTGCGCGCGTTTGCATCCCCGGTATATTTGAGTTGAGTCGGTTTCAAAACCCGTCCCCTGCCACCTTGTGTGGCAGGAACGTAAGGTTAAGCAAAACACAAGGTATTGTTTTTAAATTAAACCAGAAAGTGTGATAGCGCGCAAATAAAATTTCAGAAAAGTCTTGACAAATAGTTGGTGGTCAATATATTACACTTGCGGGAAGCGTAGTTTTCTTGGTCATCAATTTGGTGAAAGGCTTTTGCCGTGAAATTCGTTA
>JAXGSX010000135.1:0-9750 GCA_040775225.1 Kiritimatiellia bacterium
GTCTTCCGCCTCCAAGTCCGGATTGTAGATGGAAAAGATCGGCCGTTCCTTTTCATCCATGGCCGCGCAAAAAGCCTTCAGCCAGACCGCGCCCGGCCGATCGGTCTGGTTCAAGCCGTAGGCGGCCTGGATCCATTCGCTGCTGCCGAGCCCCTGGCAGGCGCTCATCAATTCATCGCTGTAGGCCCAGGAACGGCTGACCCAGATATTGGCGCTGACGCCTTCGCGGGCGTAATATTCCTGGGCCAGCGCGCCGGTGCGCGCGCCGTAAACGATTTCCGGGGGGGTGACCACCCGCACGGGCGTGCCGTCAGGCAGCAACACATTTTCGCGGATCAGGCGCGCGACCTTGTCCGCCATGCGCCATGTGCCGGCGAGGTTGGATTCGTACGCGCCGGGGCGGCCGTCGGCCACCGGGGTGATGGCGATGGTTGGAACATGGCCGGCCAGGCGTCGCGCCGTGGCGGCAAATCCGCGCGGGCCGGGGACGGCGGCAGGTTGCTTGGTTTTGCTGGTGCGTTTGTTGTTCGGCATGATTTTACCTCGTGTATTTTGGGTTAGGTATCAAGCAAAATGAAACCGCCGGTTAGAGCAATTCCCCCTGGCTGGCCCGCGCGCCGGGCGCGGCCAATCCCAGCCGTTCATAGCACAGGGGAGTGGCCATGCGCCCCTGGGGTGTGCGTTGCAGGTATCCCTCCTGGATCAAATACGGTTCGTAAACTTCCTCAATGGTGTCCGGCTCCTCGCCCAGGGCGACGGCGAGGGAATTCAAGCCGACGGGACCGCCGGAAAATTTATGCGCCAGCGTTTCCAGCAGGCGTTTATCCATCTCATCCAGGCCGTACCGGTCAATATCCAGCATGGCCAGCGCCTGGTCCGCGACCGGGCGCGTGATGCGGTTATCCGCGCGGATTTGCGCATAATCGCGGACGCGCCGCAGCAGGTTGTTGGCGATGCGCGGCGTGCCGCGGGCGCGGGCGGCGATTTCCAGGGCGCCATCCTGCTCCACCGCCACCTTCAGCAGGCGGGCGGAACGGAACACGATCGCCTGCAAATCCGCGTGGCCGTAATAATTCAGGCGGCAGGCCAGGCCGAAACGCGACCGCAGCGGGGCGGACAGCAGTCCGCTGCGGGTGGTGGCGCCGACGAGCGTGAAACGCGGCAGGTTCAGGCGGACCGCGCGGGCATTGGCGCCCTGGTCGAGCATAATGTCAATCGCAAAATCTTCCATGGCGGAATACAGGTACTCCTCCACGGATTTCTGCATGCGGTGAATTTCGTCAATGAAAACCACGTCGCCCGGCTCGATGCTGGTGAGAATGCCGGCCAGGTCGGCGGGCTTGTCAATCACCGGGCCGGAAGTCGCCCGCACGTTGCTGCCCATGGCATCGGCCAGGATATAGGCCAGGGTGGTCTTGCCGAGGCCGGGCGGACCGGAAAACAGGACGTGATCCAGCACCTCGTTCCGGCCCCGGGCCGCGGCGACGAATAATTCCAGCCGTTCGCGGATTTTAATCTGTCCGACGAAATCGGGAAATTTAGCCGGGCGCAAGCTTACGTCCAGTTCCAAATCCTTGCGATTCAACTCCGCGGCATAATTTTCGCGCATGCGCCTTTGATCCTTGGAAAAATTAATGATTTATTGTAGCACATCGCCGCCGGAAACACAAAAGATAATTCTGCAATTATACTGGCATTCCGGACGCGATTGTGATAATTATCGGGTGAGTTCAATTATCCAATCCCGTTAGCCACAAGGAGCCGACGATGTTTGACATCCGTATTGCCAAACCGGAAAATGGGAGTTGCCTCGTGTTTCTGTCCGGCCGCCTGGACACCGCCACCGCCCCGCTTTGCGAACAAAAACTTTTGCCCGCGCTGTCGGCGCCGGGATTCCGGGTGCTGGTCTGCGACCTGTCCGGGCTGGATTACATCAGCAGCATGGGGCTGCGGTTGATTTTCAAGGCGCGGAAAACGCTGGAGTCGCAGAACCGGAGTTTCATGATGGTCAAGCTGCAACCGCAAATCGCCAAGGTTTTTGAAATTGCCGCAGCCCTGCCACGGGAAGCGATCTTCTCCAGCCTGGAGGAAGCCGACCGCTACCTGGCCGTCATGCAGCGCAAGGCGATGGAAAAGCAGCCTTGAATCAAACCATCATCGGCATGGCCAGCGCCATGGCCTGGGCGATTTCATGGATGGAACGGGCCACTTCCTGGCCGATCAGGTCCAACTTGGCCAGGGCGGCGATCCGCGGGCGGTACTTATCCAACTCCGCTTCGGAAAAGATTTCGTCAAACAGCCGGCAGGCGTTCACCAGGCTGATCAGCACCGCCTCGCGGGCATCGGGAATTTCGTTGCTCATGATCAATTCGCGCAGCCGGGTTTTGACTTCCTTGACCTCCCGGTTGTCCAGCAGCGGATAGCGCCGCACCTGGAAAACCCATAGAATTTTACGGTTTTCCAATTTCAGGATGCCCTTATCCACCAGCCGTTTGAGCACCCGGTCCTGCAAATCCTTGGCCTGCCCCGCCAGATAGCTCAGCCAATGGGTAGTGGTCTGGGGGCCCGGCTGGGATTGCAGGATTTTCAGCGCTTCATCCAGAATCAGGTCGCCGGTGGGCGTGTTGTCCACCACGCGCAACTGTTTCAGGTCAGTGTCAATCCGGTTTGACAGCGCCAAATCCATCAATACGGCGCCGGACAAGGCGTACTCCATGGCGGAGACCGGCAAGGGCTTGATCACGCCCTGCTGGTCATCCAGCGCCAGCAGCAGAATTTCCTCGGCAAACGTCAACATAATTTATTCTCCTTTTTATTTCAGCCGCAGGCCTGCACGGACTCCGCCACCGTGCCGTGAATGGCGATGATCGCCGAAAACCCCGCAATGTCGAATATCTCGCGGACAATCTTGGCCATGTTGGCCAGCGCAAAGGCGCCATCGGCCTCGCGAATCTGCTTGGAGGCGGCCAGGAAAACCCGCAAGCCGGCGCTGCTGACATATTCCAATTCGCCGCAATCCACCACCACCCGCGGCCGGGCGGCGGTGGCCAGGTGGTTCAGATGCTTTTCCAGCAGCGGCGCCCCGGCAGCGTCCAGCCGCCCGCCTACCGCCACCACGGCCACCCGGCCTTCCTGCCGATCGGTAAAATGCATGATGCTGTCCCTTGTTTCCAACCATTTACTTGCGGAATGCTACTCCATTGCCCCGTAAGCGTCAAGCATGGAAAACGCCGAAAGATCGGCCTTGAAAACCACATCCGGGGTGTGTTATAATGATGGCAAATTTTTGCAGTTCACCGCTGCCGGTCAAACAACCACGGGAATCCGCATGAGAACACCGCTTTACGAAGAACACACCGGTTTGAATGCCCGCATGGTGGATTTCGCCGGCTGGGAAATGCCGCTGCTTTACACCGGCATTATACTCGAACATCAATACACCCGCAGCCAGGTTTCGCTTTTCGATGTCTGCCACATGGGCGAATTCGAATTGCGCGGCGCGGGGGCGGAAGCGGACCTGGAACGTTTGCTGACCCAATCCATCGCAGCCATCCCCGCCGGCGCGGGCTCCTACGGCTACCTGCTGGACGACGATGGCGGCGTGATTGACGATTTGATCTGTTTCCGCCTGGCCGCCGACCGGTTCTGGCTGGTGGTCAACGCCGGTACGGCGGCCGGCGACGCCGCCTGGATTCGCGCACATCTTGCCGGCAACACTCAATTCACGGATCTCTCGTCCGAAACCGCCAAACTGGACATCCAGGGCCCGCGCGCCTATGCGGCGCTGGAGGAGATATTCCCCGGCCTGGTGCCGGCAATGAAATACTTCCGGTTCCAGGAAGTCGTCTGGCAGGACACGCCCTGCCTCCTCAGCCGGACGGGTTATACGGGCGAATGGGGTTACGAACTTTATCTGCCTGCCGCGCAGGCGCGTCGGTTCTGGCGCCTTTTGCTGGGCGGTGGAACGATCAAGCCCGCCGGCCTGGGCGCGCGCGACACCCTGCGGGTGGAAATGGGCTACGCCCTTTACGGGCACGAATTAAGCCGCCGGCAAACCCCGGCCGGCGCGGCCCAGGGCCGGTTCATTGACCTGGACAAAAACTTCATCGGGCGCGACGCCGTGCGGCGGGAACTCGCCGGCGGCCGGCGCCGCATCCTGGCGGGACTGCTTTTGCCGGGGCGCATGGCCGCCCGCCCGGGGGACTTGGTGTTCGACGGCTCCGCGGAAGCCGGCGCCGTCACCAGCGGCCTGTTTGCTCCCAGCCTTAACCGGGCGGTAGCATTGGCGTACGTGGAACACGTGTGCGCCGCCCCGGGACGCCAATTGGAAATTTCAACCCGCGGCCGCCGCCTGCCGGCGGCGGTGGCCCCCCTGCCCTTTTATACCGGCGGCACCGCTCGCGGAAAAACGCCGCCGGCCTGAACCAGCTTTCACACCACAGGAGCCATCATGAGCGCAACTTTCTTTCACGCCCCCGGGGCCGCTGAATCCCGGGCAATGCTGCAAACCATCGGCTTGAGCGATTTTGACCAATTGTTCCGCGGCATACCAGCCAGCCTGCAGACAGACCGGTTCAACATCCCGCCCGGCGTTTCCGAAATGGAAATGGCTTCCAAACTCCAGCGCCTGGCCGGCGCCAACGCCACGCAACTGGTGAACTTCTGCGGCGGCGGATTTTACGACCATTTCATACCGGCCGCGGTGGACGCCCTGGCGGGCCGCGCGGAATTCTTCACCGCGTATACGCCCTACCAGCCTGAAATATCGCAGGGCACGCTCCAGGCGATCTACGAATACCAGAGCGCCATCTGCCGCCTGACCGGTATGACGGTGGCCAATGCCTCGCTTTACGACGGCGGTACGGCGTTGTTTGAGGCGATCATGATGGCTTTCCGCATTACCCGGCGGCGCCGGGTGCTGATTGACGCCGGCGTCAATCCCATCTACCGCTCCATGCTCAAGTGCCTTTCCGCCAACCTGGATTTCGAATTCCGGGAAGTGCCCGTGAAAAACGGCCTGGCGGACCGCGAAAAGCTGGCCGGCATGCTGGACCGCAATGCGGCCGCGGTCATTCTACAGAACCCGAACTTTTTCGGGTGCCTGGACGATTTTACCGACATCATTGGCGCCGCGCATGCCGCCGGCGCCCTGGGCATCATGTCCGTTTACCCCCTCTCGCTGGGCCTGCTGCGCCCGCCCGGCGCCATGGGCGCCGATATCGTCACCGGCGAAGGCCAGAGCCTGGGTTTGCCGCTGTCCTTCGGCGGGCCCTATCTCGGCTTCATGGCCACTCTCGCCAAGCATGTCCATAAAATGCCCGGCCGCCTGGTGGGCGCAACCAAAGATGCCCGCGGCCGCCGCGGATTCGTTTTGACCCTGCAGGCGCGCGAACAGCATATCCGCCGGGAAAAGGCCACCTCCAACATCTGCTCCAACCAGGCGCTGTGCGCGCTGCGCGCGCTGGTTTACCTCTGCCTGCAGGGGAAACACGGCCTGGCGGAGACGGCGGAAATATGCGCCGCCAATGCCGCCTATGCCTGGTCAAAACTCACGGCCATCCCCGGCGTGACACCGACCTACCGGCATTACTTTTTCAATGAATTCTGCCTGACCATGCCGGTCAAGGCCGCCGACCTTGTCAGCGCCCTGATAGAAAAAGGGTTTGCCGCAGGCTTCCCGGTCGGACGTTATTATCCCGGCATGGACCACGAATTGCTCCTGGCATTCACGGAAAAACGCACGAAGGAAGAAATTGACACTTTCGCCGCCGCCATGGAAGCGGCGCTGTAATCGCAATCCAAAAGGCCATCATGAAATTAATCTACGAAAAAAGCGTTCCCGGCCGCCGCGCGGCGCGCGCGCCACGCCTGACCGTGCCGGTGCGGGATTTGATTGACCGCAAGTTTCTCCGGGAATCGCCGCCGGAGCTGCCGGAAGCGTCGGAACTGGAAATCGTCCGCCATTTCACCAACCTCTCCCGCCGGAATTTTTCCGTGGACACCAACTTTTATCCGCTGGGCTCCTGCACCATGAAATACAATCCCAAGGCCTGCGAAGCCGCGGCGGCGCTGCCGGGGTTTGCCCAGGTCCACCCGCTCTGGCCGCAATTAAGCCACGGGGGATTGCTGACCCAGGGCGCCTTGCGCCTGCTGTATGAAACCGAACGCCTGCTTTCCGAAATCACAGGGATGAGCGAATTCACGCTGCAGCCCCTGGCCGGCGCGCACGGGGAACTTACCGGCGCCATGATCATGGCGGCCTGGCAGCGCGACCAGGGCAGGCAGAAACGGCAAATCCTCATTCCCGACTCGGCGCACGGCACCAATCCCGCCAGCGCCGCGCTGGCGGGATTCGAAGTCGTCACCATCCCTTCCAATGCGCGCGGCACGGTGGATGTTGAAGCCCTCAAGGCCGCATTAAACGAACACACCGCCGGGATGATGATGACCAACCCCAATACCCTGGGGAAGTTCGAACCGGACGTGGAACAGATTACCGCGCTGGTGCATGCCGCCGGCGGCCTGATGTATTACGACGGCGCCAATTTCAACGCCATCCTCGGCCGGTGCAAACCGGCGGACATGGGTTTCGACGTCTGCCACCTCAACCTGCACAAGACATTTTCCACGCCGCACGGCGGTGGCGGCCCGGGCGCCGGCCCGGTGGGCGTCGTGGAAAGCCTGCGGCCGTACCTGCCGATTTCCCGCGTCATCAAGCGGAGCGACGGCGCGTACGCCCTGGACTACGACTATCCGAAGAGCATCGGTTACGTGGCGCCGTTTTACGGCAACTTCAGCGTGCTCGCGCGCACGTACGCCTATTGCATGTTAATCGGCCGCGAAGGTTTGCGCGCGGTCAGCAACCATGCCGTCCTGAACGCCAATTACCTGCTGGCGCGACTCCGGCGGCATTTCAACGCCAATTATGACGGGCCCTGCATGCACGAGTTCGTCCTCAGCGTCAATCCGCGCGATGCCGGCGGCGCGCGCGCCATGGATTTCGCCAAGGGATTGATTGACCGCGGCATACATCCGCCCACGGTTTATTTCCCCCTGATCGTCCCGGAAGCCATGATGGTGGAACCCACGGAAACCGAAACGCGCGAAACGCTGGACCGGTTCGCCGAGGTCATGGCCGAACTGGCGGAAATCGCGCGGACCAATCCTGACGCGCTGCACGCGGCGCCCGCCACCACGGAAATCGGCCGGCTGGACGAAGTGGCCGCCGCCCGCAACATGGATTTGGCCAGCCTGGCCTGAACCGGCGGACGCCGGCGCCGGCGCGGCAACTGGAGGACGACGATGGACCTTGCCGTCAATCCCGATCTCGACCTATGCTATATTCCGTTCGAACCGGTCGCGGAAGATGACACCCTGGAAATCCGCCTGCAGATCGCCAACCGGGGCGCGGCCGGCGTGATTGAAATCGCCATGCACCTGGACGGGCGGGAACCGGAACGGTGTTTTACCCGCCGCCGCATCCAAATCCCAGCCCACTCCCGGGGATTCTGCAACGTATTCCACTCCATGGCCGGCCTGGCCGGAGCCCACACGCTGCATGTCGCCATGGCGGACACGGCCAAGCCCGGCGCCGACCCCGTCTGGATCGCCAAACCGCTCGCCGTCCGGCAATACGCGCCGAACCTGATCGAAGGCTCGTTCTTCCTGCTGGCGTCCGAAGGCAAGCCCAACACCGCGTCCTTCGCCCGGGGATTGACCGAACTGACCGACCGGCAATGGGCGGAACAGGTTGACAGTTTCAACGAGATCGGCATCAAGACCCTGGTCATGATGTCCTCGATCCAATTTGCCGATATCAAGTACCGTTACACCCCCGAGGCCGACCGCGGCCTGCGCGCGCATTACGCCTCCCGCTATTACCCGCGCTCCGCCATCAAGGCGCAGGACCCCATCCGCGCCATTTTGACGGCGGCGGAGCGCAATGGCCAATCGGTTTTTCTTTCCGCCGGCAACCATCTGAGCATCATGGACGATTACGGCCGGGTAATGGAAGAATTGCACGAGTTGTACGGGAAGTATAAATCATTTTACGGCTGGTACTTCCCCGTGGAGCCGACCGTCGCCCGCCCCCTGGCGGAGTTCGAATGGTTCCTGAAACTGGCCGCGGATATCCGGCGCAAGGCGGACCAACTGGCGCCCGTGAAACCACTGCTGGTTTCCGTCGCCCTGGGCGATTACGATTTCATCAACGATATCCTGCACACCGGCCTGCACCGGGAACTTTATCAATATTTCAAGGCCGGCCGCGCCCCCTTCAACATTATCGCGCCGATGGATTCCGTCGGTTGCGCCGAACTCGCGCTGGACCGTGTGCAAAGCTTTTATTCCGTGCTCCGGGATGCCTGCCGCCAGACCCCCCTGCATGTCTGGGCCAATGCCGAATCGTTCGACGCCGACGATGCCCGCCATCTGGCGCCGCGATTCCGCGGCGGCGGATTTGCAGGGCCGCGGGGATTGCTCCAGCAAATCGCCTGCGAACGCCCCTACGCGGAAAAGGTCATCACCTTCGAAATGACCGGCTTCTGGGCCAAGCCGGGATTGCCGCCGGAACTCGGCGGCCCGCAGGCTACAACGCAATACGCCAAGTACCGGGCATACATGGCCAACCCGCCGCCGGTCTTTAAAAACATCGCCCTGGGCAAAAAATACTCCCGATCAGCCCCACCCAATTTCCCCGGGCGCAAGAAACTGGCCCCCGAACGCCGCGATCCCTTCCCCTGCGCGCCGGACATGGACGGAACGACCGCCACCGACGGCATGTTGTGCTCCGGCATGGCGCACGGCGCCGGACATGATTTGATGTTCGGTTATTACGTCATGGAATCGGGCAAGGTGTTCCAGGTGGACATCACCGTGGACCTGGAACAGGTCTGCCGCGTTGACCTCGTGCGTTGTTCGCAGGTCGCGGCGGAACATTTTTCCGCCGACCGGATTGCCGTATTTGCCGGCAACGACGGCAAGTCCTACCGGCAGGTCGGCGCAGTGGACGTTTACCTCAACGGCTGGCTCACGGTGCCCGCCGGCATGGAATGCCGGTTTGTGAAAGTCCGGTTTTTCAAGTCCCATCAGCGGCGGAGTTATGCCTACAAAAACGACGAGAATTTCGCCTGCCTGATCGTGGATGAAATTGAAATTCTCCAGCAGATCGGCGGCGCCGAACCGGCGGGCGCCCGTCAAGCCTGATTAACCGCCAGGGCCGCCCGGGACGCCCCAATGCGACAACTGTGGCAGACCGCAGCCGCGCAGCCTCGACCACGCTTTTGATAGGCTTGCGTTTATACCGTTAAATCCGGCGTAGCCGGACGCGCTCCAAAAGGCGGCCAGTCAATGAATCAAAGATGCGCGTCCCTGCGGCCGCTCACCGGCCAAAAAAATTGACAAACTCAAGCATCCGATATATGATTATAAGCATATTTGGATTTTTTGATCGCCGGTTGCAACGGCTTGCCCTGTATTTTCGGCATTGCATTGCACCGCCGGATGATTAAAAATGCACCCACGGGCGGGGTTTGGTTCGCGCTTCCAACCACCAACACGGGAGATAATCATGCAAGCCAAGCTGATCATGAGCCGGCAGATGGGGATAAGTTCAGACTTCCTGACCCGTGCATAGGAACTGCACGGGTCAGCAAACTATCTAATGTTTTATTTTCCAGTGTGTTGCGGCAATTTATCGCCTGTTTGCGCTGATTTCCCGGCAGGGCATTTTCCGGAAAATCATTTGGCACA
>JAXGSX010000136.1:0-9710 GCA_040775225.1 Kiritimatiellia bacterium
ATCAGCCTGACGGAGGACGGCGACCTGCTGGTATTCAGCGCCGCGGAAAAAACCGCCGCCCTGCACGACCGCAACCAGCCGGCCGAATTCCCGCGGTTCCTGCCGCCGCCCTCTCCCGGACCGCTGATGGCCGCCGCCCTCCCGGACCGGCCGGCGGCGGTCTGGGTCTGCCGCGACGCCATTACCCGCGCCGCCACCATCACGATCCAGCCGCTGGGCGAGGAAGCCGCCGGCCAGCCGCCTTATGCCCACCCTGTGGATTTGCCCAACGATCCGGACGCCATCCGCATCTGGCCGCTGGGCGGGAAGTCGCTGGGCATCATGCTTTTTACACCCTACCAGCCCCCGGCATTCTTTGAGCTGACGGAAACCGAAGAATTGGCGCCCGCCAGGGCTGCGTCGTTCAATGCCGCGGACGCTTCGCTGCGGCCGGCCATGCATGACGGCCAACCCGGCGCCATGCTGCTGGCATTGGGAAAGGTAGCCCGGGAATTCGCGTGGGAAAACGGCGCATGGCATCCCCGCCGGCAATTCAGTTCCGCCGCCGGCAACGCCACCCTGACGGCCGCAGCGATGTTCCAGCAGACACCCGACGCCGCCGGCGCCCTGGTTTTGGATCAGGATGGCAACGACCTGCTCTGGTTCGACCCGGCCGCGGAACTGCCGCGCCGGTTGCACATCGGCGTGCCCCTGCCCGCGCCGGCGGGGCTGCACCCTCTACCCGCGGCCGGGGGCGGGCGCGATGCAGGGCTGTTGCTGATCACGGAGCAGGAACTGTTCATATTCCATGACGCGCCGGCATCCTTCCGGATTGAGCATAACGCCGAATACGCCTCGACCGCCGAAGAGCCGGCGCTTGCCGATGTGCGGCTGGTCCGCCTCGGCCGGCCGCCGCGCCCCTTGATCGCCCTGACCGACACGCACAACCGGTCGCTGGAAATCGTCGAGCGCGCCGGACGGAAACTGGCGGAGCGCCTGGCATTCGCAGTGTTCGAAGATGCCGGGTTTGCCGGCGAACGCGGCGGGATGGAGCCGCGCGAGGCAGCCTCCGGCGATATCAATGGCGACGGCATCGGCGACCTGGCGCTGCTGGCACACGACAAGTTGATCAGCTATCTCGGGGAATGAGGCGCGCCCGGCCGGCCGGCGCATGGCGCCGGATCATTATTTTCATTCCCCCATCGGCGGCGCGGCCGTTTCGCGCTGCACCTGGCGGCACTCGGCGGCCGCGGCGGCATAAACGAAAAAAGCAATCGCCACCAGCACCGGATTAAACGGCGGGTAGGCTCCAATCAAGCCGAAAACCAAAGCCAGCGCCTGGCCGAGCCGCGCCGCGAGGCGGGTGGCGCCCAGGCGGCCCAGCCAGGGAGTCAGCAGCGCGCGCAGCATGCGCCCCCCATCCATGGGGAAGGCCGGCAACAGGTTGAACACCCCCAGCGCCAGGTTGATCCAGGCCAGGTCCGCCAGCACCAGGCCGGCGCGCGGCCATGGTTGAGCAACCGCGCCCGCCGCCCGCCAGCCGGCGGCGGCCAGGGCCAGGCTGACCGCCGGGCCGGCGGCGGCCAGCAGCAGTTCCTGCCAGAACCGCCGGGGCATTTGGTCCAGACGCGCCGCGCCTCCGATGGGCAGCAGCATGATTTCCGCCACGCGCGCTCCCATGGCCATGGCCGCCAGGGAATGGCCCAACTCATGCAAGGCCACGCTGGCGAACAGCAATGCCGCCAGCGCCCCGCCCCAGCCCCATGCGCCGGCATCCCCGCCCAACGCGGCGGCAAAATGCCAGGCAAACAACGGGAAGATCAACAACAGCGAATAATGAATCCGCAGGGGTATGCCGCAAATCCGCGCGATCTGGACGGCCGCGGCCATATCACGCTTGGCGGTCCAGTTCATAGCGGACGGCCTGAGCGAGCTTGTCCAGGCTGACCGGCTTGCGCAGGTAAGCGCCGGCGCCTAATTCCTGGGCCATGCCCACCCGCGCGGATTCCGCATATCCGGAAAAAATAATTGCTCGTTGGGAAGGATTGATCTCCTTCATCTGCCGGTAGGTTTCCGTGCCGTCAATCCCGCCGCCCATGATCATATCCAGCACGGCCAGATCGGGCAATTGCCCCGCCTGCTTCCGGCGCCGCATAAGCTCCAGGGCTTCCTCGCCGCTGTTGGCGCTGAGCACCTGGTAACCGAGTTTGGATAGAATGCGCGTGGTCACTTCGATCTGCAGACGGTCGTCGTCCACGACCAGGATGGTTTCCTCGCCGCCGGTGCATTCCTTCACCGACGCCTCGGTCAGTTCTTCGCGGCACACCGGGAAATAAAGGCTGAATGCGGCGCCCCGGCCGACCGCGCTTTCCAAATCAATGTAACCCTGGTGGTCCTTGACGATGCCGTGGACCACGCTTAATCCCAGGCCGGAGCCGCGCTGGCGCGTGGCTTCCTTGGTGGTGAAAAACGGGTCGAAAATCTTATCCTGGATTTCCGGCGGTATGCCGTGGCCGGTATCCGCCACCGTAACCTTGATATACTCACCCTGATCCACCGATTCATATTTTTTCAGGGGCGCTTCCAGGTACACCTGCTCGGTGGCGATGGTCAGATGCTTCCGTTGATCCATCGCATCCAGGGCGTTCTGGCAGAGATTGTGAATCACCCGCAGCAGCTGCTCCGAGGAGCCCTTGATGTGCAAAAGATTTTTCTCCAGGCGCAAATCCACATTCACGCCATCCATCTGGCCGCCGCGCTTGAGCAGCACCATCACGTTTTCGATCACGGCATTGATGTCCAGCACGCGCTGTTCATAATAGCCGCGGCGCGAGAGCGCCAGCAACTGCTGGTTGATATCCGCGATCTGCTGGGCGGTTTTCTCGATGATGTCCAGGTCCTGGCGGCACTGGGCCCCGGGCGGCAGCGCTTCGCGGATAAAATGCGGATAGGCCAGCAGGGGCGTAAGCAGGTTATTGAAATCGTGGGCAATGTGGCCGGCGATGCTGCCCGCCATTTCCAGCCGCTCCGCCCGGTCAAGCTGGGCGCGGGTCTGCGCCAGGTCGGCCTCGTCCTGCTTGCGCTTGCTGATATCGCGCACGAAAAAGCACAGATGCGGCGCCTGGCCCAGGTGCAGCAGGCTGGTGGCGATTTCCGCGTGAAACAAGGTCTCATCCTGACGCCGGCAACAGGCCTCGATCAAGGTGAAACGCTCGTTTTTCAAGTTGCTGATGATCGTGCCCAGCACCACCGCGTTAAACCCGCAGACGATATCGAATATTGTCTTCTCGCACAGTTCGTCCAGGTCGTAGTGAAAAAACTCGTAGGCGCGGCCATTGGCGTCAACCAACGCGCCCTGGGGATCGGTGATCAGCACGGCGTCATAAATGCTCTTCATGAATTGCTGGTAAAGCGTATTCTCGGCCGGACTAAGGCGCGCTTTGACCGGCAGGCGGGTGCTGAACGAGCGGGCGCGGATGGAAGGCATGCGCCGCGTTACCGGCGCGTCCGAGTCCGCGTCAATCTTAATGCGCATAGTCTGGGATAATTTATTCCCTTCGGACATGTGGGTGCTCCGTTATGACTGACCTGCCGGCGCGTTCCGCGGTTGCCGGGCGGCGCGCGCGTAAGCTGCCAGCGGCGCGGTGATGTCGCCGGGGATGAACGGCTTGTTGATGAAAATCGCGCCGGGGGGCAGTTTTTCCTCCGGCGGTTTCAAGGCGCCCGAAAGCATCATGATCAGCGGCGGGCAAACACCGGATGTTTGCAGTTTTTTAATTAATTTCAATCCATCAATGTCCGGCAGATACAAATCGCATATGACGGCGTCATAACGCGTCCGGGATGCCAAGGCGCAGGCCTGTCCGCCGCTGGCGGCCTCGGCAACCGCCAAATCCGGCTCGCCCGACAAAATTCTAACCAGCAACCGGCGGACGGACGATTCATCGTCAACAATCAAAACATTAATCGCGGCCATGACTTTAAAGCCCTGCCGCATGCCGGCAGCGGCAAATTAAACAATTCTTGATAACAAGGCAAATTTCAAAACTCCTGTTTTGAAACTAAATCAATAGTTAGTTATGATTAGCATGATATTTGCACAACGTCAACTATAATAAGCGGGGCGGATCATAAGCGGGGCGGATCATATCGCCGCCAGCAAATCCTCCAGTTCCGCCAGGCGTTCATCGGCGCTGCCGCCGCGCAAACGCGGGAATTGATGCTGGCGCTGCACATAACCGCCGCCGCGGCGCAGCATGACGCGGCCGGCGCGCACCTCCACGCCGGCAATGCCGGCCGCCGCGGCGCGGCGGCGCAAGGCCGCCAGCCGCAAGAGCCGCCCGGCCGGCGGCGGCGGCGGACCGAAGCGGTCGGCCAGTTCCGCGCGCAACGCCGGCAAGTCGTCCAGGCCGGCCGCCGCCAGGCGGCGGAAAAACTCCAGCCGCAGTCTTTCATCCTCGATGTAATCGCCCGGCAGGAAGGCGCCGTTGCCGGCATCAGCGGCCAGGGGCGAGAACTCGATGAAATCCAGGTTCAATTCCACGTTGACGAGGGACGGCGGCGCGGCGGCCGGGCGCGTCCCGGACACCGCGGCCACGGCCTGCCGCAGGAGCTGGCAGTAAAGTTCAAATCCCACCGCCGCGATATGGCCGCTTTGCGCCGCTCCCAGCAGGTTGCCGGCGCCGCGGATTTCCAAATCCCGCAGCGCCAGCCGGAACCCGGCGCCGGCGCCGCTGTATTCGACAATGGCGCCCAGCCGGCGCCGGGCGTCGGAGAGCAGATGCCCGTGGGCGGGCAACAGCAGGTAGGCATAGGCCTTGCGGTTGGCGCGCCCCACCCGGCCGCGCAATTGATACAGTTCCGCCATGCCAAAGCGGTCGGCACGGTCAATAATGATGGTATTGGCGTTGGAAATATCCATGCCGCTTTCAATGATGGTGGTGCAGAGCAGGAGGTCCAGCCGCCCTTCGGCGAAAGCCCGCACCACCCGGGCCAGTTCGCCGGCAGCCATCTGGCCGTGGCCGATTCCCAGCCGGGCCTCCGGCGCCAGCCGGCGCAGCCGTTCGGCCATCCGCTCGATCGTCATGACACGGTTGTAAAGGAAATACACCTGTCCGCCACGATTCAATTCGCGCAGGATGGCGGCGCGGATGAGCGCATCGTCATGGCGGGCGATGATCGTCTCGATCGGCTGGCGTTCGCGGGGCGGCGTCTGGATTACGCTGATTTCGCGGGCGCCGGTCAGGCTCAAATACAGGGTGCGCGGGATGGGAGTGGCGGTGAGCGTCAGCACATCCACCAGCTGTTTCATGCTTTTCAAGCGCTCCTTGTGCTCGACCCCGAAACGTTGTTCCTCGTCTATGATCACCAGGCCTAAATCCTTGAAAGCCACATCCGGCTGCACCAGGCGGTGCGTGCCGATGACGATATCCACCGCGCCCGCGCGCAAGTCCCGGACAATGCGCGCCTGCGCGCCGGCGGATTGAAACCGGGAAAGCAACTCCACCCGCACGGGATAATCCGCCAACCGTTCGCGGAAACTGTCAAAATGCTGCTGGGCGAGGACGGTGGTCGGCACCAGCATCGCCGTCTGGCGGCCGGCCAGCACGCATTTGAAAGCGGCGCGCATCGCCACTTCGGTCTTGCCGTAGCCGGCGTCGCCGCATACGAGCCGGTCCATCGGCCGGGGCGTCTGCATATCGCGTTTGACTTCCCCAATGGCGCGTTCCTGGTCCTCGGTTTCCTGAAACGGAAATGCCGTCTCGAATTCATGCTGCCAGGCGGTATCCGCCGGAAACGCATAACCGGGCCGGGCGCTGCGCAAGGCCTGGGTTTCCAGCAAACCGGACGCCAGATCGCGCACGGCTATTTCCGCCGCGCGTTTTTCGCGGCGCCAGCGGCCGCCGCCCAGGCGGTGCAGGGCAACCGTATGCGGCCGGCCGGCGCCGACGTAGCGGCTGAGCAGGTGCGCCTGGGAGGCCGGCACATACAAGCGGGCCGCGTCGGCATATTCCAGCGTCAGCGCTTCCTGGCGTTTGCCGTTGAACTCCACTTCATAAATCCCCAGATAACGCCCGATCCCGTGCTCGACATGCACCACCAGATCGCCCGGCTCGAGTTTCATCGCGTCGGTAATGGTTTCGCCGGCCGCACTTAACGCCGCCCGGCGCGCGGCGCGGCGGCTGTATCCGCCGGGCAGCCGTTTGCGCCGGCCAATCAGGTTCGATTCCGCAACCACCGTCAGCCCGAGCAGATCGTTGTCGAATCCGTCCGCCAGCGCACCCAGGCGCAACTCAAACGGCAGCCGGGGATACAACTCGCGGAAACGTTCCAAGCCGCCGGCGGCGCTGAAAAACAGGCATACCCGCCGCCCATGCCGGGCCATGCGCTCCAGGTCTTCCAGCCACTTGCGCCGCTCTGACTCGAAAATATCTGGCGCCAAGGCGTGTTCCCGTCCGCTGAATAGCGGGGGCAGCGGCCGGAACGCCAAATCCAGCGCCGGCGCCGGAGCCGGCGTCTCAATTCCGCCGATATGCAGTTCCCGCGCGCCGGACGGTCCCCGGGTAAATTCCGCCAGGGCGGCCCGCACCTGCGGCAAGGAAACCAGCCGGCCGGCGGCGCGGGCTTCCGGAGCCGCCTGCAGCAGCATCTCCGCGTGCGCTTCGATGCCGGCGACGCCTCCCGCGTCACCCGCGGCATCCCCGGCCGGCTCGAACCACAAATACACCGCATCCGCCGGCATTTGTTTCGCCGGCGTTTCCCATGTTCCGGCTGCCGTTTGGCTGCCGCCGCCGGCCGGCTCCATCAACAGCACCAGCGTATCCGCCCGCGTCTGCGAACGCTGGGTGAGCGGATCGAACCAGCGCAACGATTCCAACGTTTCACCGTTAAATTCAAGGCGGCAGGGCCATTCCATGCCCGGAGGCCAGACATCCAGCAACCCGCCGCGCCGCGCCACCTGGCCGGGGGACTGCACTTCGGCCCCCGCCTGGTAGCCTTGCGTTGCCAGCGTTTCCAGCAAGGCCACCGGATCATGCCGCGCGCCCGGGAGCAACCGCAGAGCCATCTGACGCAGGCTGGCTGCCGGCGGCGCCGTCTGCATCAAGGCCTGGATACAGGTTGCCACCAGCGGACGGGGGTTTTGCGAAAGGTCGTACAACACCTGCGCGCGTTCGCCGCCCTGGCCTCCGGATTCCGCGTCCCGCTCCCGGTCGGCGCCGTAATCCTCCGCCGGCAGACGCAGGATTTCTTCCGGCGCACAGAACACTTCCAGGTGGCGCTGGAATTCCTCCAGCGTCCGCATGCTGTCAGTCACCGCCACCACGCCGCGCCGCAACGCGCGGCGGAGTTCCGCCGCCAGGAATGCGGCCGCGGAAAACGGCAGGGCCGGCAACCGGCAAACGCCTTCCTGCGCCAAAGCCATCCGCAGCCGCGCCATCAATTCGCGGTTGAATTTCAAGTCGGATTTCACATTTACACCAGTCATGGTTTCCTGCCGGCCAGCGGCGGTATAAGATAAAACCCGAATTAAAGGCGCATTGCGAGCAAAATTCGCAGCCGGATTAACCGTTTCGCAGTGAACGGGCGCGTCGGAAGGATTTCCGGAAATCCCACCTTGTTCCGCCCTTGTGCTGCCTTATGTTTAAAATTCCGGATTCCTGAGGTGTTGGATGGCGGAGCCGGAGGTTTTGAACAGAAGGCGGAACAAGGGCAGAACAAGGATTTTTTGGTTTTTTATTGAAGGGCGAACCTGTGGTGAGCCGTCTGTTGCCCGTTCCTGGCCCAAGCAAATTCAATTTCCTCATCCACCCGTCGTTTTCTTTTGTTCCAATACCAAGATTTTCCTTGCGCGATCTTTGTGGTGAATAGCATTGCAGCCGCAAAGCGATTTTGCTAATTTGCCCCGCATATGCCGGTTTAACTCCAAGCGGCTCCCGGGGACGCTGCGGCCGGCAGGCGCGAGGCGCAATTTATGCGACAAAACTGGTTCATGGATTGGCGGCAAGGCTGCTGGGAACGGACCGGGGCGCCGGCGGCAAAGGCGGAAATTATGATCGCGTCCGACTGGGCGCCGATCCGCAACTTCGCGCCGGTCATCGCACGCGATCCGGAAGCCGTTTACGGCGATTTGCTGGATGAACTGCGCCGGGCCGACCTGCGGATCGTCAACCTCGAGTGCCCGCTCACAAACCGGGGCGCGCCGGCGTGCAAGAGCGGCTCCTTGCTGCGCGGCCGGCCCGCGGATGTCCGCGCGCTGTCAGCCGTGCCGTTCGAAGCGGCCACCCTGGCGAACAATCACGTTTTCGATTACGGCGTCGCCGGATTTCAAGAAACCTGCCGGGTTTTACGCGCGCACGGCATCCGCGCCGCCGGCGCCGGCCTGACCGGCAAAGAAGCCTGCCGGCCGCTGCGGCTGAACGTGAAGGGGCTGAAGCTTGCCATTGTTAATTTCAGCGAAGGCGAAGATTTGACCGCGGCGGCGGCCGGCCCGGGCGTACGCGGCTGGGAAATTGACGCCATCGTCCAGCAGGTGCGCGCGGAGCGCCAACGGGCCGACCTGGTGCTGGCCATTGGCCACTGCGGATTGGAATACATCCCCTTCCCGCCGCCGTATGTAGCGCGGGCCTTTGAGCGCATCGCCGAGGCCGGGGCCGACCTGGTCATCGGCCACCATCCGCATGTCCCGCAGGGCGTGCAAATTCACCGGAACACGCCGATCTGCTACAGCCTGGGCAATTTCGTATTTTACCAGGAAACCGGCCTGGCCTACCGCAAAATCGGCTACCTGGTAAAAGCCGTCATTGCCGGACAATCCTTATCCTCCATCCAGCTCATCCCCTACGAGATTCTCGCCGACCGCTTAAGCCTGTTGCGCGGTGACAAACGCACGCGATTTTTCAAGATGCTGGCCCGGGTTTCGCGCCCGCTGCAGACCCGCGGGGGCGCGGACCAAGCCTGGCGCGGCTTTTTGCGCTACTACGGCGTCCGGGGCTTTCAAGCCGAAGTCCGGATGATCATGGACCGGCTCGCGGCGGAGCCGGCCAAGGGCGCCGCCATGTTCCGCAACCGCCTCACCACCATGCAGCACCGCGAGCATTGGCAGAGCGTCCTGACGCGGATCATGGAGGGGACGCTGGACGATGCGCCGGATTGGGCTTACGCCCTGGCGCGGGATTGGCTGACCCGCAAACGCTGACCGGCATCCGCCATGACGTTCAAAAGCGGAGCGGAAACAACTGACTGAATATGACCACATTCCTGGCTAAACCCGCGGTTAAAATCATCATCGCCGACTCCGGCCTCGGCGGCCTCTCCGTTTGCGCGGAATTGGCGGAAAACCTGGCCCGCCGCCGCGATTTCGCGGCGGCGGAGATTGTCTGCTTTGACGCCCGCCCGGAACAGCGCCGGGGATACAACATGCTGCCGGACATGGCGGAAAAAGCCCGCGTTTTCAACTGCGCCCTGGAAGGCATGCAGCGGCTGCAGCCCGACGCGATCCTGATTGCCTGCAATACCCTGTCCGTCCTGTATGAACACACGCCCTTCCGCCGCCGGGCCGCCATCCCGGTGGTGGATATCATTGGTTTCGGCGTGGATTTAATGCAGGCGCATCTGCAGGCCGCGCCTGGCGGGCGGGTGATCATATTCGGCACGCCGACCACCATTGAAGCCAACACGCATGCCGCGCGCTTGATCGCGCGCGGCATCGCCGCCGGCCGGATCATAACCCA
>JAXGSX010000137.1:0-9610 GCA_040775225.1 Kiritimatiellia bacterium
CCAGCGCCGCTGCGGCTTGCCGGCGGCCGGCGCTTAACCTGGCGCCGGCGGCCCGGGCCGCCTGCCGCGCCGCGGACGCCTGCTCCGCCCGTTGCGCGCGGCGCTCTTCCCGCCGCCGCGCGCCATCCAACTCCTCCCGCGCCGCCGCAAGCCTGGCCAGCGCCGCCGGCACCGAGCCGCCGTATTTATGTTTCAACTTCTGGTACAGGGCCAAGCGCTCTTCAACCTGCGCCAGCCGTTCGGGATCGCACTCCGCGCGCTGCGCGAAGGCATCCAACTCCCGCGCCACTTCGCGCATGCGGTTCAGGACGCCGCGCAATTCCGCCGCCCAGGCCGCGGGCGCCTCCGTCAGGCCGGCCATCGCTTCCAGCGCCTTCAACGCCGCCGCCGACGCATTAAACGCGCAAGCCTCACCTTCCGTCAGGCGCTGGCGGGCCTCTTCCGCCAGTTCCAGGATGCGGTGGGCGTTCCCCAGCAGGCGCTGGTCCGCCAGCAAGCCGGCTTCTTCCGCCTCGCTCAAATCCGCCGCCGCCAGTTCCCGTACCTGCTCCTCAAGCCAGGCGGGCGGCGCCGCCGCCGGCCGGCGGTCCAGTTCCTCCAATGCGCGGCGGGCTCCGTCATACCGCTCAAAATCACCGGCATAGGCGCCGCGGCAAACCGACAGCCGGCCGTAAGCGTCCAGCAGTTCCAGCTGCGCGCGCGGGTCCAGCAGGGACTGGTGTTCGTGCGGACCGTGCATATCGGCCAGGCAGTCGCCGACGCGTTTCAGCGCCTGCAGGGTCACGGCATTGTCGTTGACGAATTGCCGGCCGGCGCCGCCGGCCGCGACCACCCGGCGTAAAATTGCTTCGCCGCCGGCGCACGGCGCCAGCCCGATTTCCGACAGCACGGCATTCAGGGGCGCGGCGTCATCAAGCTGAAACACCGCCTCGGCCGAGCATTGCGCGGCGCCGGACCGCACGATGCCGCGGTCGGTCCGCTCGCCCAAGGCCAGGTTCAGCGCTCCCATCAGGAGCGATTTGCCCGCGCCGGTTTCGCCGGTGATCACGTTCAGGCCCGGTTCAAACTCTACCCGCGCCGATGCCACCAGCGCCAGGTTGGCGACTTGCAGGTGCTTCAACATCTTTGACGTTCAATTCAGCCCAGCGGACATCGGCCCGTCGGGCAGGTTGGGCATGCGCCCGCCGGACAGGACGGCGCAGCGGGGCCGGCGACGCTGAAAGCCGACAATTCCTTTTGCAAACGGCGGCCGCCGCAGCGCGGACAAGCCGCCGGCGCATCGTCCTTCCGCCGCGCCAGGTAATCAAACTTTTTGCCGCACTTCGCGCAATGGTATTCATGAATCGGCACAATGACCTCCTTTATATCAAAGCCTGCGCCACCGCCGTCCGGCAGGAGCAATTTTCAAGCGTAATCCGCGGCAAAGCCGCAGGTAGCAGCCGGTAGATGTTGGCCACGTTATCCGCCATGGTTTTGAGCACCATTTCGATGGTCACGGATTCCAGGCTGGCGTGCCAGGAATCGTAATCGGTGGCCATGGCCACCGCCGCATAGCAAAGGCCGGCCTCGCGCGCCAGCACCGCTTCGGGCACGGTGCTCATGTTGATCACGTCGCCGCCCCACTGGCGGAACATGCGGCTCTCCGCCCGCGTGGAGAAGCGCGGCCCTTCGATCGTCACCATCACTCCCTGCGGATGATGCGGAATCTCCTGTTCCGCCGCCGCCGCGCAGAGCGCCTGGCGGATATGCGGACAGAAGGGATCGCTCATGGGGATATGGCAAACCCGGGCGCCTTCATAAAAGCTCTGGGCGCGCTTGGTGGTGCGGTCTATAAACTGGTCAATCATGACAAAATGCCCGGGAACGATTTCCTCCCGCAGGCTGCCGCAAGCCGTGGTGGCAATCACATGGGTGACTCCCAGTTCCCTGAGCGCCCAGATGTTGGCGCGGTAATTCACCAGTGTGGGCATGATGCTATGGTCCGGTCCGTGGCGCGCCAGCACCGCCACTTCCGCGTCCCCCATCCGACCGGTTTTCACGGCATCCGAAGGCGCGCCGTAAGGCGTATGCATTTTATGACTGCGCACTCCGTTCAATTCCAGCCGATCGTCCAGTCCCGAGCCGCCGATGACGCCGATTTTGATCATGGGTTCATCTCCTCCGCTTGGCCGGGCCGGGCGCCGCCCGGCGGCGCGGCCCGCTTGCGGGAATTTCATTTAAACTGCATTTCATGCAAGCGCCGGTAGGCGCCGCCGCCCGCCAGCAGTTCCGCGTGCGCGCCGATTTCCACGATCCGCCCCTGATCCAGCACTACAATCTTATCGCAATGCGCAATGGTTGACAAGCGGTGCGCAATGGCAAAGACGGTGCGGCCGGCCATCACCTCATCCAGCGCCGCCTGCACCAGCCGCTCCGATTCCGTATCCAGGGCGCTGGTGGCTTCATCCAGGATCAGTATCGGCGGATTGCGCAAAATGGCGCGGGCGATGGCCAACCGCTGGCACTGGCCGCCGGACAGGCGCACGCCGCGCTCGCCGATCACCGTATCGTAGCCGGCAGGCATCTGCGTGATGAAATCATGGGCATGGGCGCGGCGCGCGGCGGCCTCGATTTCCCCGCGGGGCAAGGCGCCGCTGCCGTAAGCGATATTGGCGGCGACCGTGTCGTTGAACAAAAACGTATCCTGGGTGACCAGGCCAATGCGGCTCCGCAAATCCGCCAGGCGCAGTTCGCGCAAGTCGCAGCCGTTGATCAGGATGCGGCCCGCGCTGACATCGTAAAAGCGCGGCAGCAGGTTGACCAAGGTGGTTTTGCCCGCGCCGGAAGATCCCACCAGGGCGACGCGTTCTCCCGCGCGCACGGCAAAATCTATGCCGCGCAGCACCGGCTGCCCGGGATCGTATTCGAAGGATACCTTCTCGAAAACAATCTGTTGCAGCGGCAAGGTCAGGGAGCGGGTGGCGGCGGCATCGCGGATCAGCGGGGGAGTGTCGAGTATTTCGAAAATCCGGTCGGCGGCGGCGGAAGTCTGCTGGACATGCATGTGAATTTTGCTGAGTTTTTTCACCGGCTCATACATCACCACCGCCGCCAGGGCGAAGGTGATGAAATCCTCCGCCGGCATCCTGGCCCAGCGGGCGTACAACAGGACCAGCGCCAAACCGGCCATGGAAATGAATACAATCAGTGGTTCAATCGCGGCCTTGGCGATGGTCACGCGCATGATGCGGCTGAAAAACAGCCGGCATTGCCCGCGGACACGCCCGATTTCATAAGCTTCCATGCCGAAGGCCCTGACGATCCGGATGCCCGAAAGGGTTTCCTGCATGATCGAAACCAGTTCCGCCAACCGCTCCTGGCCGTGCCGGGCATAGCGCCGCACCCGCCGGCCAAACAGAGCCACGGGCACGATGCAAACGGGGAACAGCACCAGCATGCCCAGCGTCAGCCGGGCATCCAGGAAGAGCGCATAAGCGACCGCGCCCAGCAGGACGAAAGGCTGCTTGACCAGGTCGCCGAGCACGGAAGAAACGGCGCGCTCGATCATCATCGAATCATTCAGGGTACGGGAAATCAACTCGCCGGTTTTGCGCTGGGAAAAGAAGCGGACGGACAAGTCCTGCAAATGGGTGAAAGTCAACACCCGCAAATCCATCACCACGCGATTGCCTACCCACTCGATGAAGTAATCGCCGAAAAACTGGCCCACGCCCCGCAGCAGGCCGAAGGCCAGCAGGATGCCGAGCATGACCAGCAGACTGCTGAAATTGGAAATCTGGAACATCTGGCCCAGCACGCCCCCGGCCGCCGCCTCCGCGGGCAGATCGCCCATGCCTGCTCCCGCCGATTCCGGGAACACCTGGCCCAGCACGCCCCGGGCCGCCGCCAGCATGCCGGTCATCGAGCCGCCGAAAAGCGCGCCGCAGGCCATGCCGACGATGAGGCGCGGCAAATACGGCCGGGCATAACGCACCAGCCTGCCATAAGTCTGCCACTGGACGGGTTTTTTGGTTTTTGCTTGCAGCATGGTTTGTGACCGCCGGGCATTCCGCGGCGGCGCCCCTGCGCTTCTCCCGCAATTCACTCCGACAGGAACCGCTCCACTTCCAGGGCCGCCATGCAGCCCGCACCGGCGGCGGTCACCGCCTGGCGGTAACGGGAATCCGCCACGTCGCCGGCCGCGAACACGCCCTGTGCGCTGGTGCGGGTATGGTCGGCACGGATGTACCCTTTTTCGTCCATGGCCACCTGGCCGGCGAAGGGCGCGGTGTTGGGCCGGTGGCCGATGGCGACGAACATGCCGGCCACTTCCAGTTCGGACAAGGCGCCGGTTTTGACGTTTTTCAGGCGCAGGCCGGTGACTTCCTGGCGGCCGACATCCAGCACTTCCGCCACCACGCTGTCCCAGCGGATTTCGATCTTGGGATGCTGCCGGACGCGTTCGGCCATGATCCGCGAGGCGCGGAACTGGTCGCGCCGGTGGATCACCGTCACACGCGAGGCAAACCGGGTCAGGAACAAAGCGTCTTCCATGGCCGTATCGCCGCCGCCGACCACGGCCACCGGGACGCCGCGGTAAAGCGCGCCGTCGCAGGTCGCACAGCCCGAAACCCCCCGCCCGATCAACGCCTGCTCCGAATCCAGGCCCAGATAAACGGCCGAAGCGCCGGTGTCCAGGCGGACTTGCAGCGGATTTTGCGCGAAATCGCAGGCGGCGACCGCGCCGCTCAGCACGCGCGCGCCGAAACGCTCGGCCTGGCGCCGCATCTGCTGCATCAACTGCATGCCGTTGACGGCTTCCGGGAAGCCGGGATAATTCTCGACATCCGTGGTGGTGGTCAACTGGCCGCCCGGTTGCGGCCCCTCGATCAACACCGGGTTCAGACGGGCGCGCGCCGTGTAGATGGCCGCGGTCCAACCCGCCGGCCCGGCGCCGACAATGATTACATTTTCCGTTTTATCCATGATGGGCTCCCTGCGCTGCGCGCATTCATAAGGTGCGGGCCATACTACATGATTGCGCAAAATATTTCCATTACATATTGACAATCACGGCAAATGTTTTTAGTGTGCTGCCCAGCCGTCCAGTTGAATCACGGGGGGAATTTATGGCCGATATGCTCGAGGAAATCTTCCGTCTGCAAGGCGAATTAAACCGGCGCATCGGGGTTGACACGCTTAACCTGCCGGAAGAACAGCAGCCGCAATGGATTTTGAATTACTGCCGGGCGCTCTCGCAGGAAATAGCCGAATTGACCGACAGCGTGCCGTGGAAATGGTGGGCCAGGTACCAGAAATTCGACCGGCAAAACGCCCGGGTGGAAGTGGCGGACATGTTTCACTTCCTCGTTTCGCTGGCCCAGGTCCTGGGCATGTCGGCGCAGGATATTTACCAGGCTTACCGGCAGAAGCACCAGGTCAACCTCCAACGCCAAGACGGGGGCTATACCACGAAAGACGAAAACGACAGCCGGCACATCGGCGTCTGAGCCGCGGGGCCCCCGTTTGACAGATGCGCATATTGCGCCGGGCGCCCGCGCGACGCGGCCGCGCCGGATGCCGCCGCCTTAAGTGTACTTCAGCACTTCTTCCACGGTGGTGTAACCGTCCAGAATGTTGCGAATCCCGTCATCGCGCAGCAGGCGCATCCCCAGTTCCACGGCCTTGTTGCGCAGCACCATGGTCGGCTTGCGTTCGTTGATGAGCGCGCGGATGGCATCGTTCACCGCCATGTATTCGTACAATCCCTTCCGGCCGTGATAGCCGGTCTGATGGCATTCCTCGCAGCCCTTGCCGTAATAAAAAGGCTTGCCGGCCACATCGGCCTGCTTCAAGTTCAGCTGATCCAGGATGGTTTCGTCCGGCCGGTAAGACGTTTTGCACTTCTGGCAGATCGTGCGGACCAGCCGCTGGGCCAGCACCGACTCCAGCGTGGAGGAAATCAAGTAAGGCTCGACGTTCATGTCAATCAGACGGGTCACGGCGCCGGGCGCGTCGTTGGTATGGAGGGTGCTGAGCACGAGATGGCCGGTCAGGGAAGCCTGGATGGCGATCTGCGCCGTTTCCAGGTCGCGGATTTCGCCGATCATGATGATGTCGGGATCCTGGCGCAGGAAAGCGCGCAGCACGCGCTGGAAATTGACGCCGATGGCTTCGTTGGCCTGCACCTGGATAATGCCCTCGATATCGTATTCCACCGGGTCTTCCACGGTCAGCAGCTTGGACTCGATGGTGTTGATTTTGCGCAGGCCGGAATAAAGCGTCGTGGTCTTGCCGGAGCCCGTAGGTCCGGTGACGATCACAATCCCGTTGGGCTTCTGGATATCGAGATTGAAGGCGTCGAACACATCCGGCGGCATGCCCAGGTTTTCCAGTTCCAGCGAAACCGTGGAACGGTCCAGGATGCGCAACACCACGCTTTCGCCGAACTGGGTGGGCAGGGTGGAAACGCGGAAATCTATCTGCCGCCCCAGCATCGGCAATTGCAGGCGGCCGTCCTGCGGCAGGCGCCGCTCGGCAATGTTCAGGTTCGACATTACCTTGATACGCGAAACCACCGGCAGCGCCAGGCGTTTCGGCGGCGGCGACATTTCGTAGAGCGCGCCGTCCACCCGGTAGCGGATTTTAAATTCCTTTTCGAACGGCTCAAAATGGATGTCCGACGCTTTCGCCTGGACGGCTTCATAAAGCACCAGGTTAACGAAACGCACCACCGGCGCGGCGTTGGCCGCCTGCTCCAACCCCTGCAGGTCCTCCTTGTCTTCCGCCAGTTCCAGCATGCCGTCGGAAGCCAGGTCCGATTCCAGGGCGGAAAGCAAGTCGTTGACGGAAGCGTTATCCTCGCCGTACAAACGGGCGATTAGATTGCGCACATCCGCTTCGCGGGCCAGCACGAAGGTGACATCGCGGGTCAGCACGAAACGGATTTCGTCCATCGTTTCCGGCGGCACCAGTTCCGATGTGGCCATGGTTACGGATTGCTGGTCGGCGCTGACCGGCGCCATGTTGTACATGCGGGCCACGCTGGCGGGAATGGATTTGGCGGTTGCGGGCGAGATTTCCAGTTCGGCCAGGTTGACCATGGTGCTGCCCATGTGGTTGGCGATCAGGACCAGCAGGTCGTCTTCCGTCAGCGCGCCCATGTCCAGCACAATCTTGCGGGTGGGCGTGCCGGCGCGGCGCTGCTCCTCGAGCGCCTCCTCAACCTGCGCGTCGGTCAACGCGCCGGCATCGGCCAGCAACTCCAACAAAGGATCGTTATGCGTGCTCACAGCCATGTTCCCTCGCTCTCAATGCTTGCGGGCGCCGCCGGCGCCCTGTAATTTAGCGGCGATGGCGGACGGGTCCTGCGCCTTGGTAATCAACTCGTCGTAACCGATCACGCCGGCCTCGTACAAAACCATCAAATGCGCGTCCAGCGTGACCATGCCCCACTTCGCTCCGGTTTGAATGTCCGAAGGAATGCGGAAGGTTTTGTTGTCCCGGATCAGTTGCTGGATGGACGGCGTGGTGATCATGATTTCGAAAGCCGCGACGCGGCCGGGGCGATCCTGGCGCACCAGCAGCAGTTGCGAAACGACGGCGATGATGGTGGAAGCCAGCTGGGTGCGGATCTGCTCCTGCTGGTCGGTCGGGAAGGCGTCCACGACGCGGTCCACCGTGCGCGCGGCGCCGGTGGTGTGCAGGGTGGCCATGACCAGGTGTCCGGTTTCCGCGGCCGAGATCGCGGCTTCCATGGTTTCCAGGTCGCGCATTTCCCCCACGAGGATGACGTCGGGGTCCTGGCGCAGGGCGCGCCGCAGGGCTTCCTTGAAATTCGGGACATCCACGCCGATTTCCCGCTGGGTGATGACCGATTGCTTGTGCTCGTGATAATACTCTATCGGGTCTTCGATGGTGATGATATGACAGTCGCGTTCGGTGTTGATCACGTTGATCATGCTGGCCAGCGTGGACGTCTTGCCCGATCCCGTCGGGCCGGTGACCAGGATCAAGCCCCGCGGCCGGAAAAGCAAATCCTTGACTTGCGGCGGCAGGCCGATTTCCTCCAGCGTCATTAGCTTGGATGGAATCTGGCGCAGCACCATCCCGACGTTGCCCTTGGATTTCAGCACGCTCACGCGGAAGCGCGCCGCCGTGCCGAAGCTGAACCCGAAATCCACCCCGCCGATTTCCCGGACCTTCTGCTGGTAATTATCCGAGGTGATGCTTTTCATCAGGCGCTCGGTATCCTCCGGCGCCAGGGGCGGACTGTCCAGCGGGCGCAGCCCGCCATGCACGCGCAGCATCGGCGGCAGGCCGACGGCCAGATGCAGGTCGGACGCGCCCTCGTCCACGACCAGCTGCAGCAGATCGGTCATGGAGACCGTGACCGGAGCGCTCATGCTTCATCTCCCATGGTTATGCCCAGCACCTCTTCCAGCGTGGTGATGCCCGCCGTCACTTTCCGCAAGCCGTCCTCGCGCAGTGAACGCATGCCCAGCTCGCGGGCGCGCCGGCGCAAATCGTCGGCGGAAACCTTGTTGTAAATCATCGCGCGCACATCGTCGTTCATGACAAATATCTCGTACAGGCCCTTGCGTCCGCGATAACCCGTGGTCGAACAGGCGGCGCATCCCCGGCCTTTGAACAGTTGCGCGCTGCGCATCTGTTCCGCCGCGGGACCCAGCATCCGCAATTCCTGGTCGGTGGGCTTGTAGGGCTCCTTGCATTTGTCGCAAATCACGCGCACCAGCCGCTGCGCCATGGTGGCGCGGATGGAAGTCGCCAGCAGGAACGGCTTGACGCCGATGTCCAGCAAGCGGGTGATGGCGCTGGGCGCGTCGTTGGTGTGCAGGGTGCTGAACACCAGGTGACCGGTCAACGAGGCGTTGATGGCGATTTCCGCCGTGTCGTAATCGCGGATTTCGCCGACCATGATGATATTCGGCGCCTGGCGCAGCATTGAACGCAGCACTGCCGGAAAATCCAGGCCGATATCCTCTCGGATTTGCACCTGGTTGATGCCGGCAATCTGGTATTCCACCGGGTCTTCCGCCGTAATGATCTTGCGGTCCGGCCGGTTCAGGTGGTTCAAACAGGCGTAAAGGGTCGTCGTCTTGCCCGATCCCGTCGGGCCGGTGATCAGGAGGATGCCGTCGGGCAAGCCGATCAGGCGCTCGAAAGTCTGCTGATCGTCGGCGAAAAAGCCCAGCTTGGGTAACCCCAGCGCCAGGTTCTGCTTGCTGAGAATACGCATGACGATGCTTTCGCCATGCGAGGCCGGCACCGTGGAAACGCGCAAATCCAGGTCTTCCCCGGCGACATTGATCTGGATGCGCCCGTCCTGCGGCACGCGTTTTTCGGCAATTTTCATCCCGGCCATCAGCTTCAGGCGGCTGAGAATCACGGCTTGCAGACGCTTGGGCGGGCTTTCCACTTCATGGAGCACTCCGTCAATACGGTAGCGCACGCGGAAGCGTTTTTCCAGCGGCTCCAGGTGGATATCCGAAGCGCGGCTGCGCTGGGCTTCCAGGATGATCAGACTGACCAGCTTGATGATGGGGGCGTCGTTGTCGGTGGTGGAGGCATCGTCCGCCATCTCGCTCATGTTGACCGACATTTCCGTGCC
>JAXGSX010000138.1:0-9565 GCA_040775225.1 Kiritimatiellia bacterium
GCGCGGCCTCGCGGGTGCCTTCGCCGTACGGATCATGGACCAGCCCCGGCAGCAGACCGCAGGCCACATAGCGCCCCTTCCCGAACTGGCCGGCAATGACCACCGGCCGGCCGGTGGCTTCGCCCACCGCCACGACCGTACCCTCCGGGCCGGCGGCCAACTCTACTTGGTCAATATAACCCCGGGACAAGGGCTTGTCAACCGGCAGACCGGTGGTCAGGGCATGTTGAACGGCCACCCGCCACGTCCCGGCGCGGGTATGCTCCACGCCGCCCGCGCAAATATTTTCAAACATTCTGGGATGCGCGCGATAGCCGACGGCGTCATGCGTGGAGATCACGCCGCCGCCGCGCCGCGCGAAATCCATCAACTCGCGCGCAAAACTCTCCGGGAAGGCGTCGCTACGTTGCGGCACGATGAGCACATGGCATTGCTGGAAATTATTCATATTGACCGGCGCCGCGTCCAACCCCTCGGCGGCGCGCAGCAGTTCCAGCAGGCCGTCATTGCCAATGCCTCCGACCAGCACCCCGGTTTTCAGGCCCTGGCCGGAAAAGCCCATCCGCGCCGCCGCCCGGACGGCGCCGGGCCGGATACTCATCAACTGGTGCTGCCAATCCAACCCGCGATCACGTGCCAGCCAGATGCTGCCCTCGCAGCCGGTTTGACCCGGCTTCTGCGACTGCGGCGGCGTCCCGCGCACAGTAGCCTTGAGGAAATATTTTACAGCCGGATCGTATTGCGTCAATTCCAGGCGATATTGGTTGTTCAGGTTGCGCGCGGCCGTTACGCCTTCATGCCGGTCAACGGCGGCTTCCACGCCGGCCGCCGGGTCATTGCCCGGCGCGGCAATCAGCGCGGCCTGTAAAATTTTTAGTCCGTTATGCCCGCCTGTATATTTAAATTCCGCCAGGTAACTGCCCGGCCCGGATATCTGGCCGGTGACTTCAACAAGTTTTTCGATTTCCGCGCCGGAGCGGAAATCCTCCACCGTCCAGCCGCCGATCTGCCGGACCGCAAAGCCTTCCATGGGATCGCGCACGCCGAATTTCCCCAAAGCCCGCGCCACGGCCGCCACCGATTTCTGCGCCGCTTCAATGCTCAAATTCAGGCGCGCCCCGGCATCGCCGACGGATTCGGACCGCTCCCAATCGCGCAGCGCCTCGACATTCAGCAGACCCGCCAGGGCCAGCCGGTTCATCCGGCTTTGCAGGAGTTCCAGTTCCGCGGCGCCGATCTGCTGGTGTTCCGCCTGGATTTCGCAGATTCCCACCACGTTGGCGACAATTTCGTAATAGGTTAAAATCGCCCGGGTCTCCCCCAGCATTTTCGCATTGCCCACGCGTTCGGCCAGCCGCAAGGCCGTGCGGCAGGTTTCCAGGTTTTTCCGCAAATGTTCCGCATCGGGAATATACTTCAACAATCCCTGGCCGTATTCCGGTGGCAAGCCGGACGACACCATGCCGGCCAGGGCCGCCGGCCGGTGAAGGTAACTCGACACCAGCCGCGCGCCGTACAAATCCCACGCCGCCTGCCCCAGCATCACCGCCCAGTCCGCCGCCAATTCCGCGCGATCGGCAGGCATGCCCTGGCGGGTCGCCCAGGCCAGGGCGAATTCCCGTTCGGTGCGCCCATGCGCGTTCCAACTCCATTCCGCCGCCGCCGTCACGTTGAAATCGAACAACCGGTTGCCGCCCACCACGTAGCCGCAGAATGAGTGGAGTTTTTTATCCGCGAATTCCGTCATCCGGTACTTGATGAACTGCGGGGCGCTCCAGGGGCTGACCAGCAGCCAGGAAGGCGTCAACTGGGGATAGCATCCCAGTTGCCCGCCGCGGGCCGCGTATTCCTCCAGGACGGGATAAATCATCGGCGTGGGCGAGGAATCATAGGTGCGCGAGCCATCGTAATATGTGGCCCCAACCTCCGGCGGCAGTTCCGCCAGCACCTCGGCATTGGAGTTGTAACTGCCCTGCGACAGGATAATGTGAATCCGCAAGTCCGGGCACTCCGGCAACACGGATTGCCAGGCTTTGACAAACGCGCGCGCTTCCAACACGAATTGGTTCACCTTGGCGCACTCCGGGCATTCGCAGCGCAGGTTAAGTTCGCCCAGCCAGCAGGAAATGTCGCGCACGCCTTCATAAGCGGCGTATTGGCGCATCCAATCGGCCAGGATGCCGATTAAACGCGGATTGGATGCGCAGGGCGCATAGCATTTGTGCTCGCCCGACTGGTAAAGCGCGCCGCCGCCCTGGCCGCGCAGTTCGGGATAAGCATCGTAAACCCCGCGCGCGCCCATGCCGTTCAAGTGCGAGATAATCGGCGTCATCTTGACGGCATGCAGGCGGCCGCGCCGCAGCAAGGCGCGGTTAATGGACGCCACCGCCCTGCCGTTCGTTTCGACCCGGTGCGGGCAGTGAAACTCATGCAGATTCATCTTGTACCGCGCCAGCCGCTCAATGTCATCCGGCCGCGTATGCATGCTGGTCGGAGTCAGCGAGCCCCACTCCCCGCGCTCCTGCAGGTCAGGCCAATCGGTAATCACCGGCAGCGGCAGCGTGACGGACTCGCCCCGGAACTGCGCCTCCAGCAACTGGCGCAGGGTCAAGGCGGCGTAAAACACGCCGCGCTCGTCCAGCGCGGCCAATACCAGCCGGCTGTCGCCGACGGGCCGGATGACATACGCCTGCTCATGGTTGGGCAGTTCCGCCAGGCGCGCGGTATCCGGCACGGTAACACCATTGACCCGGCCGGTTGCATCGCACACGCCCAACAGAATTTCGAAACTGCCACCGGCAGAGCCGTCCACGCCGGCTTCCGCGCGAAATAAATCCCGCAGCAAACGCAGCGCGTTGAGTTCGAGATCGCCGGCGTCGGCGCGCGCGGAAATTTTGACTTCGGCGGCAGGCAAAACCAGCTTGCGTTCGATCGCCGCCTCGTGCGGCAGGGGAATCGTCCAGCGCAGCCATTGCTGCGCCTCCGCCGCCGGCACCGTCGCCGGCGCGGGCAGTTCCGCCGCCGCCAGCGCCGGAACCATCCCCGCCGCCAATAACCCGATTGTCTGCATGAGATGGCCTCTGATTGTTAAACGCATCTTTGATCTCCATCTGTGATATTGCCGCATTACTCCGCGCCGGCTTTCGCCGGCGCATTGCCGCCAGGCGCCATCCCCGGATTCACGCCCCAGGTGACGTTGCCGCTCTTGTAAGTGACCGGCGAATTGACCAGGCCGTTGCCGTTGATCAGGGTGAAATATTCCGGGCTGGTGAATGGAATGTCCACGGTCAGGGAACTGTTGACCAGCATGTTATGCTCAAAAATCCCCCACATGCCGCCCCCGCCAAACCCTTGGGCGCCGATCTTCACCGGCAGCCCCCGGAAGATGTTGTTGTTAACGATATCCAGGTACCCGCGGAACAGCACCGGCCCGCATTGGCCTTCGTTGATGAACATGTTGCCCGCAATGATCCCATGGTAAAGGTTGGTGCTCGTGCCGTCGCTGGTGTACAGGCGCGGCGGCCAGTTCTGGAAGGCATTGGCCTGCACAATCCCGCCCGTTTCGACAAACAGCTTGTTGTTCACGATGTGGTAATACTTGCAGGCATCCGTGGCCCACCCCATGTTGACCACCTCGCCCTTCCGGACCCGCATGGTGCAGCCTTCAATCCGGCCGGATTCGCCCAGCAGTTCAATCACATGCGAGCCGAAATCGCCGGTGAAATAACAATTGATGACCTCCACCATGTCGCCCGTCAGCATCACGGCCATGAGCCGGCAATGCTCGATGTGGCAGTTTTCCACCCGGATGTTGCGCGGAGTCGGGCCCAGGGCGCTTCGATCTATCGCCTTGATGCCATTGCAGCCTTTCCAGCCATCCGTCCGGGTGCGGTTCTGCTGCTTGCCGTTGCCGTTGATGTAAAGGTCCCGGACGGTGACATCGCAGATGTCGCCATGAATCCAGATTACATTGACATCCGTCAATCCGCCCTGCAGCATCAGGCGCGTGCCGCTGCCCTCGCCGGTCAGCAACACGTTGCTGCGCAGGATGTTGATCCCGCCGCGCGTGCCTTCCACCCCGCCGATACTGTAATTGCCGGCGGCCAGGTGCACCCGCCCGCCCGTTTCCGGCAGGGCGGCGATGGCGGCGTTGATGACGACATGGTCGTCCGTGCCGGGGCAGACGAAATCGGCCTGCGCCCGCACATGCGCCGGCGCATCGGCCGCCGCCACGACATACGCCGCCGTACGGGCGCGCTCCGCCGGCTCGGCATTCTGCGACAGCCCGGCATCCAGACAGAAGCACGCCAGCGCTGCCATCATCAAATATCGTCTGAGCATCGAACCCTCCTGGTAACCTTGATACTTCATCTTATGGTTGACCCGCCACCGTCACCCGCGCCCGGCAGCGGCCGGACGTTGCTTGCGCCTGGAAAGCCAGGTCGTTTGAGCCGGCTTCCAGTCGGATTGGCCCGCCCGGCATCGGCGCGGACCGGATTTCCCGGCCATCCGGCGCGAATGCGGTCGCCATGCCATCCGCGCCAATTTCCACCCAATCGCCGGCGGTCAAATCAAAAGGCAAGGCAAACTTGCACCCGTTAATGGTCAAAACTGGCTGGTTGATCTTGGTCCGGATCAGCGGCAGGGCCCGTATCCGCGAGAGCAGGCAAGCAGCCCCACCGTTAGCCGGCACATGGTTAAGCCACAGGTTGATGCCGGCTACCTGAGCGTACTGAATCGTGGCGCGGTAAATATCATAAACGCACCGGCCGTAAGGCCAGGCGTAATTTTCAAACCGTTCCGCTTCCGGCTCCACCAGTTCCACGTAACGCCATCCGGTAAAATCCAGCGGCACGTAATGATCTTCCAGCGCCTGGGTGCGGTCAAGCCCCGCAAGCTGAACGTTCAAGACCGCGCCACTGCCATCGCCATGCACCCAAAGACCGATGGCTGGGCACTTAATCAAATCCAGTTCCGGACTGAATTTTTTTCCCAGCCAGGCCCAGGACGCCGGCCGATCTTCGTAGATCCGCTCGCCATGGTCGAGCAGCGAAAGCCTGTCGGATACCGAGGAAACAGGAAAACCGCCCGCGCCTTTGCGTTCGGCTCTCAGCCGCGCGCTGGCGCGCGCATCGCCGGCGGGAGCAGCATCCGGCGCGGACTCAAGCCATATCTTCATGCCGGGGGCTGCTCCGGGATACGAGTATTTTTTCCCGCTGTTGAGAATGCGGATAACTTCCCAGCCCGGCCTGAATTCGGCCGGATCGGCGAAATCAGCGACTACCATGCCGCGCCCGTCATCGAAAGGCGCAACCGACCAGAGCGCTTCCACGCGGATTTTCGCCGGCTGCGCCGTATCGGCCTGCACCCGCCATGAATCGGAGCCGTCGTCCAGGCCGGTAACGGTGTGGCGCAGCACTGTTACCGCGGGCATATAAGCTTTTGTATGAAGCTTTGGAGCCGGGGCGCCCTCGCCCCGGTCTGACATATCCGCTTTTGTGTATAGCGTTGGAGCCGGGGCGCCCTCGCCCCGGTCTGACATATCCGCTTTTGTGTATAGCGTTGGAGCCGGAGCGCCCTCGCCCCGGTCTGACATATCCGCTTTTGTGTGTAGCGTTGGAGCCGGGGCGCCTTCGCCCCGGTCTGACCGGTCTGAGGGCAGGCCAGTTCCAGTCTGGTTGCGACCATCCGGCGCGACGTCTGTGCCACTTTCCTGACGCGCAACCGAGTAGCGCTTAAAAACCGGCGCCAGGCGTTTTAAGTGGGGTGTCTGCCGCACTGCTTGCGGGGAAAGCCCCTGCAAAGAGAATCCCGCGCCCGAATCCAAGGCCTGGGCGCACAAGTATTCGACATCTTCGACATGCGTGGTCTCGTTTTTGCAAGCCAGGCCGGCCATGTTCTCGATATCGGTGGTGGTCATATCAAGCCCCCTGGCCGTGCGCGGCGCCCACCAGCCCAGGTGCGCTGGCAAAAAGATACGCGCGCACTGCGCATTGGACCGCACGTGATGATCCAGAAACGGCGTATATCCGCGGATAGGATGATCCCAGGCGCCCATGCGCGACCGCAGGAACCAGAGGTGGTGCAGAAACGCCGCCATTTCCATGATCACCGGCCGGTTCAAGCGCTTGAAGACTTCGAAGGCAAACCGTCCGCCGTAATGCCAGCGGGCTTCTTCGCCGCCCAGGATATGGATGCCATCCAGGCCATCGAGGTAAATCATGTCAAACCCGCATTCATTCACCGTGCGGGCGATATTGCCGGCGATTTCATTGAAGAGGGTGGACTCGCCATCAGGGGCGAACATGCCCCAGCAGGCCTTGAGATGATGCGCAACCGCGCCCCGGGCATGCGGCGCGGCGCGTGTGCCCCAGGCGCCCCGCCGGCAGCCGCCGACGCCGAAAGGCGGCCGGGCATTGACCCGCGTGAACTCGATCAGTTCATCGTCAATCCGCAGGGTCATGCTGCGCCGGATATGGTAGCTGATTTCCCCGGGCAAGCCGCCGGTGTTTTCCGCCAGCAGCACGGTGTCATCCGCCGCGGACAACGGCGCCGCCAGGGTATAGGACGCCTCCCGGGCCAGGCGCTTGTCCGGCACGGGGGCGACATAGGGCGTGTTCTGGCGGATCGAGAACGACATGGTATGCAGTCCCGCCATGATCCCGGCCTGGTGGAGGCGGTCAACAACCTTGCGGGCGCCGGCCATGCCGTTGGGAAAAGATTTGGGTTCCGGCAGATAATCGCCGTAACGGAACCCCTGCTGTCCGCAAAAATGCAGTTGATCCATCCCGAAATCGCGGCACAACTCGATCCACTCGTCCACGGTGTCTTCCGTCGCCACGCCGAAGAGATACGAAGTAAAGTTTTCGCGCGCATCCATGGCCCACGGTCCGCCCCGCGGCGATTTGGGCAAATCCGGCGCGCCGTTGACCACTGTTTTTAAAATCCCCCGCAATTGATGGAACGGCGCGGCCGCCACCGCCGCCGCGCCCGTCAGGCCGAAGCGCCGGTAACATTGGGCGGCCAGGCGGGATTGCGGCCCGGGTAGTCCGTCCACGCGCGTCTGCAGGTTCAGGGACACGGCGCAGGCGACGAACTCGTCGGCGGCCGCCGCGCCCGGGCGCAGCGGCACATCCAGGAACACCAGGCGGTCGCAGCCGTCCGGCGCTGACGCTACGCGCAACACCAGGTACTGCTCCCGGATTTCCACGTCCAGGCGGACCGGGCCGGCGCCCGGAAAATCCACGATCAACTGCCCGCCCCGGAAGGCCACGCCCGCCGGCATGATTTCGCATTCACCCTGAACCAGGCGACAGAACGCCGCCGGCGCGGCCGTAGTGTCCACAATGTTTTGACCCGAACCCACGGCGGTGAAGGAACGGGTGCAGCCGGTTTCGTCAATTTGCCAGGCGAAGGTTTTGGTTTCCAGGGTGATCAGATTTGAAGCTTGCATATTATTGTCATCTTATTCCGAACAGGGTGCCGCTGAAAATATATTCGTAGCACCCGATATCCACCCTGCCGGAAAACCGGTCTATCCGTGGCCGGACGTCCAGGTCAACCGCGCCCGCGGTCCGCATCCAGTCCTGGTTCAGTCCGGCATTCGCGCAGGGAGAATCGCGGGTAAGCCGGTAATTGCCCGCCGCCTGGCCGGCAAATTTGGGCTCGCCGGTGATATTGCCGGCGCCGGCCAAGGCTTGGGATGTGCAATTATATTGCAGGTCGTTGCCGGCGCCGGCCGCATAAAGGTCGCTGGCCTCAGATGTATCGGCGCTATTATGATACATAATCGTATTACGCACCTGGTTGTTATCGCCATCGAGATACAATCCGCCGCCGGCACGGGCGGCGTTGGAGGCAATCGTACAGCTTTCCACCAGGCAGTTGGAGCCGACATAAATCCCGCCGCCGTATTTTTCCGCGTAATCCGCGCTGTTGGTCACGTAATTATGCACCACCAGGCACTGCCGGATTTCCACCTTGCGTTCGGCGCAGATGCCGCCGCCTCTCGGATACCGGGCGCTTATTGCGCCGTTATTCGAAACAACACAGGCAATAATTTTTGGGGTATAAGTCTCCAGTTCTTTGTCTTCCACTGGTTGGGCAAATATGCCGCCGCCGCGGGTGAAACCGCTTGAGGTATGCAATAGGAGATTGTTTTCAATCTGGCAGTGCGTAACGGTATTGTCGCCGTGCAGCATGATGGCGCCGCCTTTACGGGCGGTTTGATTGCCGCGGAAAACACAATTGGTGATCAAACTGCCCGAACCGCCCACAAGGTATATGCCGCCGCCATACGATACGCTGGCGCTGGATCCGCAGACATTATTCAACAACTTGCTGTTATTCAAGGTGATCCTGGCGGTAGAAGAGCAATAAATGCCGCCGCCATAAAGGGGAGAATAGTTGTTGCTAATCGTGCATCCATCCAAAATCAATTGGGCAGAACCGGCCAACGACACTCCCCCGCCGTTGCCAGCCACATGCCGGTTGCCGGCGATGATGGTGTTGGATATAACCGCATTATTCCTACTATATATTCCGGCGCCGGCGTTCCATGACAAATTGTTGCTGATCATGCAGGCGCATAAAACATTCTCCGTGCCCCCCGCAATTATCACGCCGCCGCCGACGGCGTAGAGGGATGCGCTGCCCGTGGAAAGGTTGTCGTAAATTTCGCATGACCACATGGTGGAATTATTCACGCTAACACCGCCGCCGGCTCTGGCATCTGCGCTGTTAAAGTTTGTATTGCCGCGGACAATGCAGTTGGAAAGCACGCTGTCGGTCAGCAAGACCCCGGCCGCCCCGAGACCTTCGCCATAGTTATGCATGATGATGCAATCACGCATAATACCATTAACGACCTTGGCGCCGCCGCCGCTGGCCGCCCGGCCATTTTGGACGGCAACTCCCTCGACAATGCCGTCCGTAACATCAAGGCAGCGCCAGCTTCCGCCGCCGTCAATCTTTGTTAAGTTCTTACCATTAACGCCTTGCAGGGTAAGCCCATTCGTCACGCTGATGGTGGCGCCCTCGGAGTATGTTCCATTTGACACCGCCACTACCCCGTCGGCATCGGTGTGGTTGATAGCCTGCTGGATATTAGTGGCTGCATTTTCCCACGAATCGAAAGGCGGGACGCCGCCGCCAAAAGTGTCCGGATGCCGGACGTAGCTGGTCAAACCGGCGGTGGCGCATTCCCATGCCAATCCTACACACACAACCCATTGCACAATCCGCGAAACATAATTGCTGGCTTGCATAATTTACCTTTTTTATATCTTTTGGGATTCTTCTAACCTGACCTATTCATGAAGATTTTAATTCTTCATGCATAGGTCACCCGAACGGCTTCGATGTGAGCGATTTACGTCGCTCGTACGCAGGGTTAGCCTTGAGCAAGCCGGCGATTTATGCCGGCGCGTCGAAATTTCAAAGCCTTTGGCTTTGAAATGCTTGTGAATGAAAATGTAATTTTCATGAATAATGCAGGCTAATTAATTTTGGATGCTGTACTGCTTTTACAAGCTGTGTTTTGCAAGCAACTCCCGCTTCTTTCACC
>JAXGSX010000139.1:0-9427 GCA_040775225.1 Kiritimatiellia bacterium
CACGTTGACGTTGCGTCCGGAAGCCAGCACGTGGTCCAGCCCGCCGTAGCCGATGTCATAAGCCCAGCCGTCGCCGCCGAGAATCCAGACCGATTTCTTCACCAGGTAGTCGGCCACGGAAAGCAGTTGCTGCGCCCACGCGGCATTGGCGCAGCCGGCCAGTTTTTCCTTCAGGCGGGCCACGCGGCCGCGCTGCTCTTCAATGCCTGCCTGCGTGCTTTGGTCGGCGCCGCGGATTTCATCCATCAGCGGTTTAAGTTGCGCGCAGGCTTCGCAGTCGCATCCCTGCGCCATCAATTCCAGGGCGTAGGCGTTGAAACGGTCGGCCGCCAGGCGCATGCCGTAGCCGAACTCGGCATTGTCTTCAAAAAGCGAATTCGACCAGGCCGGGCCGCGCCCGTCTTCGCGGGTGGTGTAGGGCGTGGTGGGCAGATTGCCCCCGTAGATCGAGGAGCAGCCGGTAGCGTTGGCGATCAGCGCGCGGTCGCCGAACAACTGGCTGAGCAATTTGACATAGGGCGTTTCGCCGCAGCCGGCGCAGGCGCCGGAGAATTCAAACATGGCGCGCACGAACTGGCTGCCCTTGATGGTGGCGCGGTTGTAAAGTTTCGGGTCCATGTCCGGAATGCCCATGAAGAACGCGAAATTCTCCGCCTCGGTTTTGCGCAGCGGCAGTTGGGGTTTCATGTCAATGGCGCGATGCCCGGTTTCCTGCCTGGTTTGCGGGTCCTTCTCCCGGGCCGGGCAATTCTGCACGCAAACGCCGCAGCCGGTGCAATCTTCCGGGGCGACTTGCACGGTGTATTTCATGCCCTCGTATTCCTTGCCCTTGGCCGGGGCGGACTTGAACGCCGCCGGCGCGCCGGACAGCTTGTCTGCGCCGTACACTTTGACGCGGATGGCGGCATGGGGGCATACCAGGGAACATTGTCCGCATTGAATGCACAATTGAGGATCCCAGGATGGAATTTCCACGGCAATGTTGCGCTTTTCAAACCGGGTGGTGCCGGTGATCCAAGTGCCGTCCGCGGGCATGGCGCTGACGGGAAGCTTGTCGCCTTCGTGGCGCATGATGGCCGCGGTGACTTTCTGCACGAATTCGGGCGCTTCCGCCGCGACGGTGGGCGGCATGCGTAATTTGCCGGCCGGCCTGGCCGGCACCTTGACCTCGTGCAGGGCGGAAAGAGCCGAGTCCACGGCCTTGAAGTTCATGGCCACAACTTCCTCGCCCTTGCGGCCGTAGGTCTTCTGGATGGCCTTTTTCATGGCGGCAATGGCCTTGTCGGGCGGCAGCACGCCGGCAATCTGGAAGAAACAGGCCTGCATGATGGTGTTGATGCGGGCGCCCAACTTGAGTTCCTTGGCCAGCTTGATGGCGTCAATCACGTAAAACTTGATGCGTTTCCTGATGATCTTGCGCTCGACTTCATCCGGCATGTGATCCCAGACATCCTCCGCGCCGTAAGGGCTTTCCAGCAGAAACACCGCGCCGTCCTTGGCGTCGGAGAGCATGTCGTATTTTTCCAGGAAGGAAAAGTTATGGCAGGCGACAAAGTCCGCCTGCGTGCAGAGATACGGACTCTGGATCGGCGCCGGACCGAAACGCAGGTGGGAAATGGTGATGGCGCCGGCTTTCTTGGAATCGTATTCGAAATAGCCCTGGGCGTAATTGTCCGTCTCCTGGCCGATGATCTTGATGGAGTTCTTGTTGGCGCCCACCGTGCCGTCGGAACCCAGTCCGTAAAATTTGCATTCGATCCGGCCGGCCGGCTGCAGCCGGTATTTGACGTCTGTTTTCAGGCTGGTATGCGTGACATCGTCTTCAATGCCGACGGTGAAATGATTCCGGCCTTTGGCCTTCATGTTGTCGAAGACGGCCTTGACCATCGGCGGGGTAAATTCCTTCGATCCCAGCCCGTAGCGGCCGCCCAGGATGCGCGGGTAGCGTTTGACCAGTTTTTCCGCGGCGGCTTCGCCCATGGCCGTGCGCACGTCCAGGTAAAGCGGTTCGCCGATGGCGCCCGGCTCTTTCGTGCGGTCGAGCGTCGCGATCGTTTTGACCGTCGGCGGCAAAGCCGCCACGAAGGCTTTGATGTCGAACGGGCGGAACAGGCGCGTTTTCAGCACGCCGACTTTCTTGCCTTTGGCAACCAGGTCGTTGACGGTTTCATGGACGGTTTCCGCTCCCGAACCCATGACGACGATGACCTTTTCGGCGTCCGGCGCGCCCGCATATTCGAACAGCTGGTATTGGCGGCCCGTCAAGCCGGCGAATTTGTCCATTTGTTTCTGCACAATGGCCGGCACCGCCAGGTAGAACGGGTTGACGGTCTCGCGACCCTGGAAATACACGTCCGGATTCTGCGAAGTGCCGCGGATGACCGGACGGTCGGGCGAGAGGCCGCGGCGCCGGTGGGCCAGCACCAACTCGTCATTTATCATCTGGCGCATGATTTCCGGGGTTACCTCTTCGATTTTCTGGATCTCATGCGAAGTGCGGAATCCGTCGAAAAAGTGCAGAAACGGCACGCGCGCCTCCAGCGTGGCGGCATGCGCGATCAATGCCATGTCCATGACTTCCTGGATGCTGTTGGATGCCAGCAGGGCAAACCCGGTGGCGCGGGCGGCCATGACATCGGAATGATCGCCGAAAATCGAGAGGGCCTGGCAGGCCAGGGAACGCGCGGACACGTGGAAAACCGTGCTGGTCAGTTCGCCGGCGATTTTGTACATGTTGGGCAGCATCAGCATCAGACCCTGCGAGGCGGTAAAGGTGGTGGACAAAGCGCCGGACGTCAAAGCCCCGTGTACCGCGCCGCTGGCGCCGCCTTCCGATTGCAATTCAACGACTTCCGGGATCGTTCCCCAGATGTTTTTCTTGCCGGCGGCGCTCATTTCATCCGCCAGTTCGCCCATGTTGGACGACGGCGTAATGGGGTAAATCGCGCAGATTTCACTGACGGAATAAGCTACGGTGGCGGCGGCGGTATTGCCGTCAATCATTATCTTGCTGGCCATGGCTGGAATATCTCCCTGTTTGATTGTGTTGCATACAAATGTAAGGCATGTTGCGGAAGTTGCCGGGCAACGGCAAAACGGCAACGCGACACGCTTATTCAATGTACCAACGTCCGGCGGAAATACAAGCATAAAGTGACACAGCCCTGCGCCCGGGGGCCGGGCACAGCCGCGGCCGGCAAAACGCGCTTGCCCGCCGCCGTTCCAGCCGCTAGAGTAGCGGCAATCGGGCGAGTGGTGAAATTGGCATACACGCAAGACTTAGGATCTTGTGCCGCAAGGCTTGCGGGTTCAAGTCCCGCCTCGCCCACCATTTTGCGCGGCGGCGCCGCTGTTTGCCCCGCTGTTCCGCGGGGAGCAGCCGTTTTTCATTGTCTGGCCGCGCAGGCCATGGTATAAATCCAGGTCGTTTATTTGCATTCCAACCGGAACGGAAAGGCTTATGAAAATCTTGGTGCTCAACGCGGGAAGTTCTTCGATAAAATTCACGCTGTACGAATCGGACGGCGAAAAAATGCTGGCGAAAGGCTTGATTGAGCGCATCAACGCCCCGAACACCAGCATGCGATACAGCAATTGCCGGGGCCAGAAAATAGAAAAAGACATCACCGCGAATTCCTATGAAGCCGCCATCTCGGAAGCCTGCCTGGCGCTGGCGGAGAAAACCTATGGCGTAATCGCCAACCTGTGCGAAATCGAGGGCATCGGCCACCGCGTAGTGCACGGCGGCGCGGCGATCAGCGCCTCCGCCCGCATTACCACCAACATCAAACAGATCATCATGGATTGCTTTGCCCTGGCGCCTTTGCACAATCCCCCGAATTACGAGGGCATCGAAGCCTGCGAACATCTTTTCCCCAACGTGCCCATGGTGGCGGTGTTCGATACGGCTTTTCACCAGACCATGCCGGCGTCCGCATACACTTATGCCATCCCCGCGGAGATTGCCGCGAAAAACAAGATACGGCGTTACGGGTTCCATGGCACATCCCATCATTACGTGGCCGTGCGCGCGGCGGAGGCGCTGGGCCGGCCGCTGGCGGAACTGAAGCTGATCACGGCGCATCTCGGCAACGGGTGCAGCATCGCCGCCGTCAGTCGCGGCAAGGTTGCGGACACCAGCATGGGCATGACGCCGCTGGAGGGCCTGGTGATGGGCACGCGCTGCGGCGATATTGATCCCGCCGTGGTGCTGGCGCTGCGCCGCACCGGATACGGTCTGGACGATGTTGACAAAATGCTCAACAAGGAAAGCGGCTTGCTGGGCATTGCCGGGATCGGCAGCAACGATATGCGCGATATCATGCAGGCGATTGACGCCGGCCATGCCGGCGCGCGGCTGGCACTGGATGTATTCGTCCACCGCCTGGTGAAGTACGTGGGCGCCTATGCGGCCGTGCTGAACGGCTTTGATGCGCTGATCTTCACCGCCGGCATCGGCGAAAACGTGCCGCGCGTGCGCGCGTTGGTCTGCGAAAAGCTGGCGTTCCTGGGTGTCCGGCTGGATGCCGCCCGCAACAAGGCCGGCGAACTCCTGATATCCCGGGATGGCTCGTCGCCCGCAGTGATGGTGGTGCCCACTAACGAAGAAGTGATGATCGTCCGGGAAACGACGCGTTTGCTGGCATCCTGACCATGGCCCTGGATGTGTTTTTTTACGAGGCGTTTGCCGAGGAGGCCGAGGCGCTGCGCGCCTTGCTGCCGCCCCGGGTGCGCGCGGGATTTACGCGGCAGACGATCCAGGAATACGGGCAAGCCGGCCCCGGCGCCGGCCTGATCAGCATCCGCACCCAGTCGGTGATTCCCACGGCGTGGGCGGACCGCCTGGGGGCTATCCTGTCGCGCAGCACCGGTTACGATCACTTGCACGCTTACCGGCGCCGGGTCGGACGGGATTTGCCCTGCGGTTATCTGCCGCTGTATTGCCATCGCGCGGTTGCCGAGCAGGCCCTGTTGATGTGCCTGGCCTTGCTGCGCCGGTTGCCCCGTCAACTGCGCCAGTTCCATGAATTTCAGCGCGATGGCTTAACCGGCGGCGAACTGCAGGGGCGCGCGCTGCTGGTGGTCGGCGTGGGCAATATCGGTTACGAAGTGCTGAAAATCGGGCGCGGGTTGAGCATGCGGACCGCCGGGGTGGATATCATCCGGAAGCATGCCGGCGTTCAATACGGCGCGCTGGACGAACTGCTGCCGGAGGCCGATGTCATTGTCTGCGCCATGAACCTGACGGACTTGAATCGCAGTTATTTCAACGCCGCGCGTTTGCGCGCCGCCAAGCCGGGGGCGATTTTCATCAATGTTTCGCGGGGCGAACTGTCGCCGCCCTCCGGCTTGTGGGAGTTGCTGGAAGCCGGCCGCCTGGGCGGTGTCGGGCTGGATGTTTACCAGGATGAAAGCGCGTTGGCGGGCGCCTTGCGCGCCGGCCGGCCGGCGGACGACCCGGAAACGCAGGCCGTGTTGAAGATGGCGCGGCATGACAATGCCATCCTGACGCCGCACAATGCCTTCAATACGGCCGAGGCAGTGGCCCGCAAGTCCGAGCAGAGCGTGCAGCAGGCGGTGGCGTGGCTGGACCGCGGCGAATTCCTCTGGCCGATCCCAGCCGGTTAAATGCCGGCCGCAGGCCTTATTCGGTCAATTCGAAATCCACCGTGATGTCCTTGTAATCCCCGCCGAAGCCCGGCGGCAGTTCCGGCAGCCTGGCCACGGATGCCGCCGCCTGCATCACGGATTGATCCATCAAAGCGTTGCCGGAAGCGCGCGAGAGTTGCCGGGCGGCGATAAAGCCGTTACGCTGCACCCGCAGCGTAACCTGGGCGGTTAATTCCCGGCGGCCGGCCAACGCGCTGGGCTGATTCCATGCCTCGTGCATTGCATCGCGCACTATCCCCAGGTACCACCCGAATTCCGTTCCGCCGCCGGCAGCGGTGCGGGGCGTCAGCCCATCCGCAAGCAATGTGCGAATCTGATCCGGATTGATCCGCGGCGGCTGGTTGGTGCGCGCGGAACGCTTCACCAGTTTGCGGCTTACCGCAACCTTGGGCCTGGCGGGTTTTTGTTCGGGCCTGGCCGGCGCCGGCTCGGGGATGGGCGCCGGCTCGGGAATGGGCGCCGGCTCTGGCTCCGGTTCGGGTTCGGGCGGAGCGGCCTGGGCCGGCTGGACCGCCGTTGCCGGCTCCAACTGTAGGTCCACAAAAGTGGTGATTTCACGGGGACGGCGGCGCTGCACGCAGGAAACGACCGACCAGATCAGCAGTGCGAGCACGATGGCGCCATGCGCCACGGCGCTGCGCAGCGTGTTCCGCCAGAACAGGTTATGTTTTAGAAAGTCGCGCATGATTCATCCGCCAGGCTGCTGCCGCCCCGAGCCGGGTTACTCCGCCTGGGTAACAAGCGCCATCCTGGTAACGTTAGCGGCATGGAGAATGCGCATGATTTCCATCACCCGCTCATATTTCAAATCCTTGTCGGCGCGCACCAGCACGGCTGCATCCGGCATGGCGCGGGGCAAGGCTTCCATCTCCTGCCGCAGCACTGCCGGCGAGACCGGCCGGCCGTCCAGAAAAATCTCGCCGTTGAGCTTGAGGGTGATATTGCGGGTTTGCTGCGGCTGCAATTCGTCCGCCTTGCCCCGGGGGAGGTTGACATGGATGGCATTTTCCAGGAGCGGGTAGGTGATGAGAAAGGTTACCAGCAGCAGCATGGAAATATCAATCAGCGGGGTAGTGCTGATTTCGCTGAGTTCCTTGACGAAAAAGGCCGTGTTTCTGCGCCGCATCAATGCTCCATGCAATGCTGTTCGATGTCCGCCAGGAATTCCTGGGCGAAATGTTCCATGCTGATGTTCAGATGGCGGATTTTGCCGGTCAGGAAGTTGTATCCAATCGCGGAGGGCAGGGCGACGCAGAGCCCCACCACGGTCGTCAGCAGGGCGCCGGAAACGCCGGGAGCCACGGCGGCCATGGTCGCCATGCCGGCAAGGGCCAATCCGCCGAAGGCATCCATCACGCCCCACACCGTGCCGAGCAGTCCCAGGAAAGGCGCGGCGGTTACGGCGGTAGCCAGGACAATCATTTGCCGTTCCAGTTTCAAGGCCTGTTCCGCCATGATCTGTTCCGCCAGATTGCGCAGGGCGGCGGCCTGGTATGCCCGCAAAGGAGCTGCCGGGCGCAGCAGGTCGTCGGCGGAGCGGGCCTGCAGGACGCGCGCCAGGTCGCGGCAGACGGCGTCGTAAAGCGCGCTTAAGGGATTGTCCGGGGAGGGTTTCTGGCGGACAAAAAGATCCAGCGGGTGCCGGCTTTGCCGATAAAGCGCGGCGAATTTTCCGCCCCCGCGCGTCAATCTGCGCATTTCCATGAATTTCGTGGCCATGACCGACCAGGCGAAAATCGAGCCGACAAATAATACCAACACAATCAACTGCCCGGCGAGGTTGGAAGTGCGGAAAGCCGAAAGCACATCCGCCAGCGGCAGATTGAACATGAGCAGTTCCGGAATGCCTGGATTCATTTTTGCTTGTGCGCTTTATGATGGGCGGGCAAACGGCGAAATCGCCCGCAATTTGCGGATAATGCCGGGCAGGTGTTCCAGCGTGTACTCAATGTCGGCTGCGGTATTGTCATGGCTCAAGCTGAAGCGGATGCTGCCGTGGACGGCGGTGAAGGGCACGCCCATGGCGCGGATAACGTGCGACGGCTCCAGCGAACCGGAAGCGCAGGCCGACCCGGATGAGGCGGCGACGCCCAAATCGCTAAGGTGGTAGAGGATGGCTTCTCCCTCAACGTAATTGAAACTGATGTTCAGGGTGTTGGGCAGACGGGGCGTATCGGCGCCGTTGACCTGGACATCGGGGCAGGTTGCCAGTATGCCGGCCTGCAGCCGGTCGCGCATTGCCGCCAGCCGTCCGTTGTCTTCCGCCATGCGCCGCGCCGCGAGCGCGCAGGCTTCGCCCATGGCGACAATGTAAGGGACGTTTTCCGTGCCGCCGCGCCGGCCGTTTTCCTGGTGGCCGCCCAGCAGCAGCGGACGCAGGCGCGTGCCGCGGCGGATGTAAAGCGCGCCGATGCCCTTGGGCGCATGCAGTTTATGGCCGGAAATTGTCAGCAAATCAACGGGAACGCGCCGCACGTCAATCGGAATCTTGCCGGCGGCCTGGACGGCGTCGGTATGGAAAATCCCTCCCGCCAGTTTCACCTTTTCCGCCGCCTGCGGCACCGGGAAAATCACGCCGGTTTCGTTATTGGCCCACATCATGCTGACCAGCGGCCGGCTGCTGCGCATGGCGGCTTGCAGTTCGTCCAGGTTGATCTGGCCCCGGCGGTCCACTTCCAATTCCGTCCACTGCCAGCCCTGTTCCTTCAGCCGCCGGCAAGGTTCCAGCACTGCGGGATGTTCCACGCGCGTGGTTATGATCTCGGCGCGTTGCGGCGCCGCTTCGGCGGCGCCGCGGATGGCCGTGTTGTTGCTTTCGGTGCCGCAACTGGTGAAGATGATTTCCGCGGGCTCGGCGCCCAGGAGGGCCGCCACCTGTTCCCGCGCGCGGCTTATGTGCTGCTGCACCTGTCCGCCGAAACTATGCATGCTGGAGGGGTTGCCCCAGTACCGGCTGAAAAACGGCTCCATGGCCGCAAGCACTTCCGGCGCCGGCCGGGTGGTGGCGTTGTTGTCCAGGTAGACTAATTTATTCACTTGACTTCCTCCACCGTCAGATCGTCGGCGACGAATTCGCGCAGTTTCGCCGCCACCACGTCTTTCAGCGTGAACCGCGCCACCTGGCAGTTGGCGCACATTCCGCGCAAGGCCACCAGCACCCGGTTGTCCACCACATCCACTAATTCAATGTCGCCGCCGTCCTTCTTCAGGATCGGACGGATTTCTTTTTCCATGACTTCCTCGATCAGCTTGATTTTCCGGAGGGTGGTCATTTTGCGTTCCGGTTCCGGCGCCGCGCCGGCGGCCGGAGCGGCGCCGGTCAGCCGGGCGATGATGGCGGCAATGTCGCCGCGGCAATTGCCGCAGGCGCCGCCGGCCTTGCAGTAATTGGTCACCTGTTCCACGGTGGTCAGGTGGTTGCCGGAGATGACCCGCTCCAGTTCTTCTTCGGTCACGCCGAAGCAATGGCAGACCACTTTCCCGGACAAATCCTTGCGCGCCTTGCGGCCGGTGCGGTGATTTTCGATTGCCATCGCCAAGGCTTCGCGGCCCATGACCGAGCAATGCATCTTTTCCGGGGGCAAGCCGTCGAGATACTCGGCGATGTCCTGGTTGGTCACCTGCAGGGCGGCGTCCAGGGTCATGCCCTTGATGATCTCGGTCAGCGCCGAGGACGAGGCTATCGCGGAACCGCATCCAAAGGTCTGGAAACCGGCATCTTCGATGATCTCGGTGTCCGGATTCACTTTCAGCGTCA
>JAXGSX010000140.1:0-9327 GCA_040775225.1 Kiritimatiellia bacterium
ATTTTTACCAAATACTTGCAAAAAATGTATTGGTGATGTGAAGTTGAAAAGTCGTTCATCGAAAATCCGGCGATGACTGACTGCAAAACACAATTCCGGAAAAATTAGCGTGACGGGCGAAGCCCGTCACGGATTCAGGTGTGGAGTAAAGGATAGCTTCATGAATGCCTCTTATGCTTATACCGATAGCTTCAGCTTTTACGGGAACGGCGAACATCCTTGCGATTTGCTGGTGGAGCGGCATACCGACCGGCCGCACCTGCACGGCCGGGTGGAAGACGGCGCTTATCATATCCTGTGCCGGGGCAACAAGCACCTGCTCCTGACGCCGCCTTTGCGGGATTTTTCCCTTGTCTTTCAATGCCGCGGCGATGCCGGGGCGCCGGCGGCCGGCTGTTATGTCTTTTTCCGGTATGATTCCCGGCGGCAAGCGGGATATTACATCAAACGGCAATGGTCCGGCGCGGGCGGCGCGACGGTTTTAGGCGTCTGCGATGCCGCCGGGGACCGCGCGCTGGCATCGGCCTCCGATCCGGCGCAATATCCCGTAGCCGAATGGACGGAAATCCGGCTGGAAGTCCGGGGCGATATCTTCCGGGTGTTGCATAACGGTTCCCCCGTGGCCAGGTTCCGGGACCGGAATCCCCGGCTGCCTGGCGCCGGCCAGGTCGGGTTCGACCGCGACCGCCCCTCGGAAAATGGCGCGCGCGGCCCGTTCTGGCTCCGGCGCATCCGCCTGACTTCATCCCGCGCGCCGGCGCCGTCAGTATTATGGAAACCTCTGCGCATTAAATTCCCCGCGGAGCATAACGGGATCGTTTCGCCGTTTTTTTACGAACTGGAGGCGGCAGCTTACGCCAACCACGTCCAGATCACGGCGCGGCTGACCGGCGGCCCGGCCGAGCGCGATGATCCCGTGCTGCTGCGCGGGCGCGCCCCGGGCGCCATGCGCTGGCAGAACGAGCGCCTGCTCAATCCATACCTGCGGCTGGAACGGCCGGGCGGCGGCGACCTCGGCGCCCATTACCTGTTCCGCGGGTCGGTCGGCCTGAAGGAACACTGGGACCGCCGGGCCACGGGGCTGCCGCCGTCGGATATCGAATGTCCCCTGGAACGGATTGTTCGTTTGCCCGCATTGCCGCCCCGGGTCAACGTGTTTGTCGGTTACGAATATTACGAAGCCGAGGAACGGAACTGGATGAAAGGCGGACCGACTGAAGCCTGGATTGATCCGATGCGCGGCCGGATCATCGCTGCCGGCGCGCCTTTGAAGGCAAACGACGTCCTGCTCGAGATTGGCTCGCCGCCGGACAAGATGATCTGCAGAATGATCCCGGCGCGCACGCGGCGGAAAGCCGCGGCCATGGCGTTTGCCAGGGCCAACCATTACTTCATGGAAAACGAACGCGCGCGGTTCCACATTGCGGCGCGGCATCGCCGGCCGGAATGCCGCGCGCGCGACCTGCGGGTGGAATGGACGCTGGAAGACGTTTTCCGCCAGCCGCTGCAGCCGGCGGTTGCACGCTCCCTGCGGCCCGCGCCCGATCCCGCGGCGCGGCGGTGGCGGCGCGATTTAGGCGCTGCTGCGCTGACCGGACCGGCATGGTCGCCCGGCCGCCTGCCGCCGGGAGTTTACCATGTCGCCGCCCGGCTTTGCGAGGGCCAGCGAGTAATGGCGGAAGTCCGGCGCGCCTTTGAAGTGCTGCCCCGCAATCCCCGGTCGCCCGCGCCGCCGCTGATTTCCGGCCTGCCCGAGCTGCTGTTTTACGAATCCAGCGATTTCGTTTCCGCGGCCGATGTCTTCGATCCGTGGATGGGGCGCGCGGTGGATGAAGGGCATTACGTTTCGCATAACGGGTTCCCCTTGCCCTTTGCTGAAAAAAATCGTACCTGGAACCTGGTGCATCTGTACCGCCGACAATGGTGGCTGCGCTTATCGCAGCCCGGCGGCGAACTGGAAAATCACGCCCGGCTGATCCGCCATGCCGACCTCTTGTATCCCGGCGCCTTGCTGCGCCGGATGGATTTGTGGCACCCGACAACTTACCGCCGGCCGGCGGACGGACAATCAGGCGAAAGCGTTTTCGACGCGCTCTTGCAGTTTCTGCAGAGCCCGGCTTTCGCCGCCCGCGGCAGCCGCCGCCTGCAATACGATGACATCCGCGCCGCCGGGGAGATTACCAACGACCAATTTGTCGAACTGTTTGAGAAACATTGGAAATCCTGGCTGGAATTTTTCAACCGCTGGTACGCCGAGGTTTACATGCCGCGCGCGCACGCCCGGCTGCAAGCTTTGGGATTCCAGGGACGCTGGGGCTGGTTCGGGCCGTATCCGCCCTACGGTTCGGTGTACAAGTCCGCCTGGTTTGCACATTACATGGGCCGCGATCTGCGGAGCGGCTGGACGCGGCATCTGAACGGCCCGCTGCGGTTTGAAAGTTATTCCCGGGTGTGCGGCTATCCGCACCAGCGCGATGTGTTTCAACTCGCCGCCATGAAACTGGAAACGCCGGACCTGCGGCTCTATCCGGAAGTATATGGGTTGACCGGCATTCCCGCCGATTTTCATGTGCTGCTGGGCAGCCCGCCCAATGCCCAGAACCTGCCGCCGGCCCTCAGTTTCCGGAAATGCTTTTTCGAGTATGCCTATGCCGCCGCGTGGTTCGGCCGCAATGGTTTTGAATTCTGGGATGACAATGGGTTTCAGCCCAAGCATTGGGATCGGGATCATTTCGCCGAGTTCCTGTCAGCCTGGTCGGTCATACGGCGGGTGCGTCCCAAAAAACCATTGCGCACCGCTGCGTTCGTTTACAGCCGGCAAGCCTGCCGGGCGCATGCCGACACGCTGGAACGCTATCCGCAGCGTTATTACCAGTACGGCAAGGGCCCGGTGTTCTTCGGGGATATTTACAACACCGCCGAGGAATGCTGCGCCTACGCCTACGAACAGGCCCGGCTGGACGGGCAATGCGCCGGCTTCCTGGCTTCTTTCGAGATGCTGAACCGTCTGTCGCCGGCGGATGTTCATACCCTCGTGTTGCCGCCGCTGCTCGGCCTGAGCGATGCCGACCGCGCCACAATCCGCCGGGCCCATGCCCGGGGCATCGCCCTGGTGGCCTTTGAATCGGTTCCCGGCCTGGAGGACTTGTTCGGCGTCGTTCCGCTGAAAACACCGGTGGTTCTCCGCGGCATCCGGACCGCGCGCGCCATGGCGCGCCAGGCGCCCTGGCGGGAACTGGCTGGAGCATCGGAAGCACTCGATCACCAACTGTGCCGTGCGGCCTACCGGTGCCGCGGGGCGCAGGCCGTCCTGGAAGGATTGGACGGACGCGGACGCGTACGGGCGCCGGCCTTGGCGATCCACCGGACGCGCTGGGGGCGCACGGCGCTGTGGACCATCCCGCCGACGGTCATCCGGCGCGAAGCGGGCGATGCCGTTTTCAGCTACGGCAAGGCCAGCCTGAGCCGGCTGGCCAACCGGGCCATGGCTTTGGCCATGCGGTACGCAGGCGCCTCGCCGGCGGAAACCACTGCCGGGAAATTGATCGGGTTCCGGGACGCCAAAGGCCTGGCGCGGATAGTAATCGAAGAAGACAGCCATCCGGAGGAAGGCGGCGGCATCCAGCCGGAAATCACCATCCGCTTGCCGCGGGTCAGCCCGGAGCGCATTCAATGCGACCGCGCATTCGAAGTGACGTCCGCCCGGCCGGGTTGCGCGCGGCTGCGCCTGGACCTGCGCCGGGACGACTGCGCCATGATCACGGTGGATGACCGGGCCTGACCGCTGGATCTTGCGTCAATCCGCCGGAAATCCATCAGGTCGCGGCAGGGTATTGCCCGCCCCGCAGCACGCAGATGCCGCGGCCCAGCACTGCCAGGCAATCGGCTCGGGCGCAGGTTAAACAGGTGGGCGCGTCCCGGCCGGGCGCACGCTTGGTTTCCATGAATTGCTCTCCGCAGACGGCGCAAATTTCCGAGTTGACAATCGGCGCATATTCCGGAAATTCCGGAGTTACATTCCGGATGTCAAACCATTCCTCCGCCGGCTTCGCCACGGTTTCAAAAGATTGTTCCCGGAACAAGCTCCGCATCCGGCTCAGCCCGGCCGGATCATGCCGGCGTTCACGCACCAGCCGCTGGAAAAGTTCGGCGGCTTCCCGGTCCCGCGCCGGCGCATCCGCGCCCGGCGGCGTCCTGGGCCGGAGCGCCAACCGCACCGCGGAACCGGTTTGCCGCGACATGATGGTCACGGCCGTTTTGCCGAGATCCTTGTAGATCAGCGCGTTGTTGCCCAAAGTGCATCCGGTGACGAACTGGATGCCGTCCACGAAGCAATTGTTGCATTCCACCACCGCCAGCAGTTCCTCCATGCCGGTGTTATCAAAGCCCAGGCGCCGCAGCCCGGCCCAGCCGGCCAGGACGCCGTAGGCCAGGCCCGGGCAGTAGTGCCCGTGCAATTGCGCCGCCTGCTGCAGCAGTCCGGCGCGGTCGCCGCGGCGCAAAAGCTCATGAATGGCGCGGCGCGGGTGGTCAGCCGGCGCCGGCTGGGTTTTCTTTTCCGTTATGTTGGTGGTCATATATATGCTCGTCTATCCTGTGTGTATGTTCATGGGAGCGGCCATCACGGTCAAAATGGCGATGAGGCCTTATATCCCGCAGCCGCGGCACGATCACCGGCACGCCGGCCACTTCGGCAATTACCGCGTCAATGCGGAAGGCTTCCCGGATGGCGGCAGGCGTGACCGCATCCCTGCCGCCCGCAGCCAAGACCTTTCCGCCTTTCAGGAGAATGAACTTGTCGGCAAACTGCAGGGCGTTGTTCAGGTTATGGGTAACGACCAGCGCCGTGACGCCCAGGCCGCGGGTCACGGCGTGCAACAGGCTCATCACCTCGATCTGGTTTACCGGATCGAGATGGTTGATCGGTTCGTCCAGCAGCAGCACTTGCGGTTCCTGGGCCAGCGCCCGGGCCAGAATCACCTTCTGCAGTTCTCCCCCGCTGAGTTCCGCCGCGGATCGCAGCGCGAGGTGTTCGAGATGCACCAGCCGCAGGATTTCCTCCACTTTGGCGGCGTCATCGCCGCCGGCCGCGCCGCCGCCGCTTTTCCGGCCGAGCAGCACCGCTTCGAAGACGGTGCAATGCGCCGGCTCCTGGCGTTGCGGCATGTAGCCGAAACGCCGGGCGATTTCGCCGCCGCGCAGATTGGCGGCGTTAATGCCGTCAATGAAAACCGCGCCCTGCCGGGGCGCGAGCAGGCGGTTGATGGTTTTCAGAAGCGTGGTCTTCCCGGAGCCGTTTTCGCCCAGGATGGCGGCGAGGCAGCCCGGCGGGACTTCAAAACTCATGCCGCGCAGAACCTCGGCGCCGCGGTAGGAAAAATACAGATCGGCGATGCGCAGGATCATGAACGCACCCCCCGGTGCTTGACCAGCAGGTAGAGAAAAAGCGGCGCGCCGGCGAAGGATGTCAGGATGCCCACCGGCAGCACGACGGGCGCCATTGCCGTGCGCGCCAGCAGGTCCGCGGCCAGCAGCAGCAGTCCGGCGGCCAGGGCCGAGTAAGGGAAAAGAAAACGATGATCCGGGCCTACCAGCACGCGCACCATGTGCGGCGCAATCAAACCGACGAATCCGATGATGCCCAGAAATGCGGTTGTGACCGCCGCCGTCAGGGCGGCGAGGGTGAGCGCTGTAAACCGCAGCGCTCGCACACGGACGCCCAGGCTCCAGGCAGTATCATCGCCCCAGGCCATGGCATTAAACTGCCAGGCTTGCCGCAGAAAATACGCGGCCGCCGGCAGCAGCGCGGCGGCAATGGCAGCCAGTTGCGGCCACCGGGCTTTCTTGAGATCGCCGAAGGACCAGAAAACGGCGGAAGCAATCTCGATATCGGAAGCGAAATATTGCAGCAGCATTGCGGCCGCGCCGAAGAAGGCGTTGATGGCAACGCCGGCCAGAATCAGCGCGGCGGGCGAAAAATCCCGCAGCGCTGAAAGGCATATCAGAGCGAACACGGCGGCCAGCGCGCCGCCGAAAGCGCAGGCCAGGATGAGATGCGGCAGGCCGGCCGCGGCGCCGGCCGCGCCCAGGACGGTGATGGCGAACACCGCGCCAAAAACGGCGCCCTGGGATACGCCCAGGGTAAACGGCGAGGCGAGCGGATTGCGCAGCACGGTCTGCATGGCCGCGCCCGCCAGACCCAGGGAAGCGCCGGCCAGCAGCGCGGCCGCCGCCTGCGGCAGGCGTATCTGCCAGAAGATATGCTGCGCGGCCGCATCCGCGCGGCCAGTCAAAGCGGCGCCCAGCGCGCGGAAACCGAGGGGATAAGCGCCGGCGCGCACCGAAAGCAAAACGGCGCCGGCTGTCAAAGCCAGCAGGACCAATCCCATGTACAGCTTGCGGCGGACATGCCGCGCATATTGCTCCTGCAGACTTGCGCCGGGCATATCATCTCCATTCAACCGGACCATGCTCCGGGAAAGTCAGGGCCCGGCCGGCCGGCATGGCCCGGCCGGGCCGGACGCCAATGAACATCTCCATGATTTCACAGGCCCTGGCTTCAAGGTCCAGATCTTTGAATCGGTCGGGATAAAGCGTCCGGCCGATAAAATAAGCATTGAGCAATGCCAGTTCAATATTGGTGTTATAGTAGTTGTATGGCAGCAGCGTAAATATCCGGCCGGCGCCGGTAGCGCGCAGCATCCGGTAAAACGCCCGGTTGCCGTTGAAATCCTGTTCCAATATGGGCCGGCTGGCGGAATCTATAAAAATGTAATCGGGATTCCATGCCAGGATTTGTTCCGGGTCAATGAAGAGATGGCCGCGCCGGCCCAGGCTGTCGGCCAGATTGCGCGCGCCAGCCAGCCGGGCGGGGGGATAGCCGGACTCCGTGCTGGCCAGGCCATGCATGCCTTTGTGCGAAATTCCGCCGAAATACGCCGAAGGCTTTTCCGGCTCGGGAATCCCGCCGGTCCGCCGCGCCAAATCCGCCTCCAGATTTGCAGCATATCGGTTGATTTCCTCAGCCCGCCGGCTTCTGCCAAGCACCTCCCCGAGCAAAGACAGGGAGCGGCGGGCTTCATCGCGCCAGACGCCCAGTTCGCCGTAAGACAGACAAAGCGCTGGGATGCCGGTTTGCGATTGCAGCCGGTCCAGTTGAGCCGAATCGAGGCCGACCGCGGCAATCAAATCCGGCCGGCACATCAGCAGGCGTTCGGAATCCGGCAGCGCACCCGGGCCGCCCGGCCCCACCACCGGCAGTTCCAGGAATGCTGCATCCAGGGCCATGGCATAAGGCCGGACATATACATCACGCTCCATGCGTTTTTCCGCGTCTTCAATGCCGGCTACCCGGTCAAGAGCGCCCAGGTAAACAACCAGCCGCAGGGCGCCTGGCCCCAGCGCCACAAACCGCCGGACCATGCCGGGCACGCGGACGGATCGGCCGGCCAGGTCGGTCATCACGCGTTCGGCGCCGCTGCCCGGGCCCGCGCTGATAAGGCACAGCGCCGTAAAGATTGCAAATTTTACGGCGATTTTTCCCGCGCTATTTTTTATGCCGCAATGCATATGGTATGATTCCGGCCGCGAACCGGCTGCCACCCGCCAGTATCTTCCGGCGGGAAAGGTGCATGTGGGCCAATCTAGCATAACTCTGTTGTACCGCAAGGGCGAATTCCGCCGGGACGACGCATGCCCGGCGCCGGGGCGTAAGACAAATTTGTTGGTGTAGTGCCGCGCCGGTGATGCGTAGCGAATTCCGTTCGAAAAGCACGGCGGCGATTTTGGGGTGTCTGGCGCGCGACGCGCCCCTGCGGGCGTGGATGCGTGGTTGCAGGCGGTGACGCAATCTTGAGATTAGCGTCACCACCTGCGCCCACGCATCCACCCCAAACTTGCCTTGTCTTTTCGAAACCCTTCGACAATCTCAGGGTAACGGAATTCGCCACGCGGTGCCCCAATTTCGGCCAGGGTGGTGTAACCACCCGGCCGAAATTACCGGAATTTATGCATTTGTATCTTTGGCGAACTCAAAATATCACGCTGAAATCCGCTCTTACGTTGAAGTATTTACAACTCACCAATAAATTTGTCTTACGCCCCCGGCGCCGAGGCGCGAATATATCAGGCTTGCTTATGGCGCTTTAAAATCTTTTAATTTGAGTGACCCTGGTAGTTCCTGCTTCGTCCTCCAGCGGAATAAGACAGTGTAGATCATGGCTGTTGTTCATTTATCAGCTCCGCCAGTGATTCCGCTAGCCGCCTGTAACCGCTGGCGTTCGGATGGACTTGATCGCTCTTGAGCCCGGGAGTTGATAAGATTTTGGCGATGGCGTCGGAATTGAATGGGATTTTGTGTCTGGCCGCGAGTTTTCGGTAAAAAGGCGGCGCTCTCAGAAGCAACCCCGGCTTGGGAACGCCGACCAGGATGACGTCGGCGCCCGCGTCCTTCGCCATGACTATCATCGCGGAGAGATTTGCGATGGTGATGTCTTGCCGCTCTTTCCGCAACATATCATTGCCCCCGTGACAGAGGATGACGAGTTGCGGTTTCGTTTCCGCCAGCGACCCGGCAAGCCGGCTGAGCCCGGCCGTGGTGTCCTCGCCCGGCTTGCCGGCGTTGATCACCTGGCATCCGAGCATCCTGGAGAGCACGGCCGGATAGCTCTCGGGACTGGTGGCCCCGGTGCCGGCGGTCAGGCTGTCGCCGAAGGCAAACACGACCGAGGACTCGGACAGTTTCCTGATTTTGGGCTGGCTCCCGCACCCGACGCAAAGCGCAAGCAAACAAAGCAAGGCGATGGACTTCATGTAAACCCAAGGCGGGCGCAAGCCCGCAACCCAATTTAATCTTTTTCTCTCATCTGGGTGCATCAGAGTCATCCGCGGATTATTTTTTATCCACGGACGACGCGGATTTGCGTAGATTATTTGACCTGCATACGGCAAAAAGCATTATCGCACGAAGTCGCAAAGCCACCAAGAAAAAACCAATCCTCCTTCGCGGCTTGGTGCCTTTGTGAGAGAATTAATCGGTTTTATACGGGATGCTACTGAATTTGCTCCAATTACCAAGACTTGCCCGCCACAATCGAAATAATAGGCGATGCCCCATGCAAACCGCAATCTTTATTATGGCATAGGATGGCGGTTTTTCCGGCATGGTTAATGCATTACGTAGTTTTTTCACTGCTGTCCGGTTTAATTTCTGTCAATGTTGATTTCAGCTTTATTTTACCAATACGAAATGCATATGACAGTATTTTTTCATTTCATTTTTAGGCGGCCATTTTCCATGATTCTAGCCTTTCAGACTCGAAAGGAGGC
>JAXGSX010000141.1:0-9296 GCA_040775225.1 Kiritimatiellia bacterium
AATTTCAAATACTGGGTGTACTTGTCCGCCGTCGCCTGCATCCAGACCAGGTCCTGGATAAAGCGGCGCAGGGGCGGCCAGGTTTTGTCCTTATCCTGTTCCGCGGCCAGGGTGCGCGGGGTATCCACGCCGAAATTCAGACCGTGCCCGGAATCGTAATAACATCGCTCATTGAGCGTGCCGAACATCCGGCCGGTTCCGGTTGCGACGGCCGGCAAATCGCCCTTGACATGGTAAATCTTCAACGAACAGGCAGCCGCCGGGCGCAACACCCGGTCGGAACAATTAACCAGATCAATCGAATGCACCCCGCTGTCAGCCACGTGCAGCCAGTAAAGTTTTTGCGGACGATGCGTCAGCCGGTACTTGCCGCCCGTGCCCACCCCCACGCCCGTCTGGGCATCGGCGCCCACGCCGAACTTGGACGCCACCACGGCGACAAAGTCGCGCTCGGCGTCGTCCGGGTATTCCAGTTCCATCAGGTAAAAATCGCCGGGATGCCGGAACGTATCCAGCCGGAAGCTGAACCCGCTGCCCAAGCCGTCCGGGCCCTCGCGGTAAGTCAAGCCACCCTTGTTAACGATGCGGGGCTGCTCCACGCCCTGTGCCTCCTTGCCGTATCTGGCAATCCACTCGATCCACGGGCGGGCGCCGGGCTTTTCAAAATCAATCGCATCTTCCAATTCCAGGTCCAGACCGTCGGTATAATCCGCGCCGGGAACGATTTTCTGGTTGAGTTTGCGGATCACCATGAACGGCTCACGCGGGCGTTGCTCGACAATTTCCCCGCCGGTTTTGAGCGTCAGGGCGATGGTGTAAACGCCGCCGGTCAGCCGGCCGGCGGAAATTTTTGCCGCCAATCCCCCGGGGCGCGCTGCGAATACGGTCTGCATCCCGGTGATTGCCGTGGAACTTAGTCCATCCGCTCCGGCGCGTCCGATTTCATATTCCAATGACGGCTTCCTGCCGGCCAGCCCGGGCGGCAGGGCTATATCAAATTGAATTTCTTCCTGGTCCGTGTAATACAACTGATCCCGCAACGGATTGGAGATTACGATCAGGCCGTCATGCTCGGGCACAAGCACACTGCCGTCAAAATACGACCGCGGCCGGAAAACATAGTCCTGGGTCCGGACCGGCTTCCAATTTGAATCGTTAAAGCCCGGCTCATTCCATCCGGCCGGCGGCGGAACGGCATTCAAAGCCTTCCAGGAATCATCGGTTTGAAAATCAACGGTTTCCCCGGTCTCCAGGATAACTTTCATTTGCAGGTAAACGGTGGGCGCATGGGGGAGGACGCCGTAATATTCGAATCCGACGCAATTCGCGCCGGGCTGGAGATACGGCGCCAGGTCCAGCGCCGCCGCGTGCTGCCAGTAAACCGGGCCGCGGCGCGGTACTTCCCGTCCGTTGACGAACAGGCGGGAACGCATCCGGGCATTTTGATAATGGACGCCGTCCGGCATGCCGGCCGCCACCATGGCCACAGCGCGCCAGATCTTGCCGGCCGGCAGCATGCATTCCCGCCGGCAGGCTCCGGCCGCCACCGGCCGGCAAATCTGGACCTGCCCAATTTCGAATACATCGCCGCGCCGGCCGATAATGATGAATTCGAATCCGTCCGGTGTGGGAAACTGGACGGCATTGTCTTTGAACAACATATCGCTCCAGTTCGTGCCCGTCAAAACCTGCGAGAGGGATTTAGCCAGCGATTGCGGATGCCGCATCCGGGCGCCATCCGCCCATGGAATCACGGTCCAGGCGCTGTTGGTGCCGGATTGGCGGACGCGCAGTTGGACGTCATTGCGCTGTTCCCATAAACCGGCGATTTCCGCGATGGGCTGTCCGCCACGGTAATTGCCCCACCCCAGCACGGCCCGTCCGGCGGCGAGTTTAAAACGGAGGATATCGCCTTCGACCTGCACATTGGTAATGCCCTGGAAAAAGGTAAAATTCGCCCGGTTCGACGATGGCGAAAATGTTTTTTCAACCTGGAATGGCGGCAATTGGATCTGCCGGGCCGGAAAACATTCGCGCAAGGCCGGTTCCGCGCCGGACGCGCATACAGCCGCCAGGCAACCAGCACCCCACAACATTACCGCCAACCTTCCAAATCCATTGCGCATGCGCCGCTCCTTCCCTTAAAGAGTTTCGCCTTCAATCAATTCCCATCCCAAAACCTCAGACTTGGGCCTAACACCGCTGGTTACCCAATCGAGCAGCTTCAGCGCAGCCGTCTCCCCCAATCGGCGCAAGGGCCGGGCTATCCTGGCCGGCACGGGATTAACCAGATCGAATGTCATGTGGTCATCCTCGGTGATAATGGCCGCATCACGGGGGACATGCAGCTTTTTTTGACACAGAACAGCCAAGGCGGTGCGAAACAAGGAACCGGCGACCGCCAGGGCGGTAAACGGGACGCGCATGTCAATCAAGGTTTCCAGGCGCGCGGCAAAATTGCCGCGCGGCAGGATTAGCCGCTGATCCATCTTAACTCCGCGCCTGCGGAACGCCTCCGCAAAGCCCGCCTGAAACAACCTGATGGAATCGAAATTCGCCTCCGCGCAGGAGCCCTGGATAATTTTTCGATGTCCGCGGCGCAACAACTCGCTGGCCATGGCATATCCTTCGTCATGCAAATCCGAGGCGACGGAACAAGCCGCGCGCCCCTTGGATGATATATCCAGGCTGACAATCCTGACCCCGGCGTTTTCCAGTTGTTTGATGGCGCCGGCGGCATGTTGCGCGGGAGCGACCCAGATGACGCCCGAGAGACGGGCCTGGCGGATTTCATCCGCCAGGGTTTGTTCGCACACGCCGGTATTGATGAATTGCAGCATGTACCTTGAATCGGCCAGACTGGCGCAGATGCCCGCCATGATTTGCATATAAACGCGGTCGGCATGAACGATCATGCCATTGCCAAACACCAATCCTATGGAACCATGAAAAGCCGCGGTGGAGGTCGTCCGCGCGGCAATAAAGGTGCCCACTCCATGCCTGGCAACCAAAAGTCCTTCCGCCGCCAACTGGCGCACGGCTTTCACCACCGTGGGCACGCTGGCCCCGTAGCTGCGCGCCATTTCGCGGACGGAAGGAATTTTGACGCCAGGGCCGGCCATGCGTTCCGCCTGGCTCAAAATGTGCTGCCGGACACGCACATACACCGGCAAGGGATTATCATTAGCGCGCGGATGCATCATCGCCGCTTCACGCTTGAACGAGTTTTGAAATCCACCGTGTTAAATGCCGTTACTATTCATTAAACATAACTATACACACGCCCGCGGCAATGTCAAGTTGTTCTGCGCCTGTTTTAATAATGCGAGCTTCCCCCTGACACCCTTGGCGCCATGCATGGCCCTGCGAAGTCTTGACGAAGCAGGGGCAGTTCAATCTCATTAGCATAAACGGAACTTGACCCGCCAGACGCTATTTTGTACATTATGGACATTAAAGGAGAAGCGATGCCATGATGACCTTGAACATAGCTGAGGCACGTAATGGACTGGCCGATGCGATTAATCGCGTATCCTATGGGGGCGAGCGCGTTGTTTTTGCCCGCCGCGGGAAGCCTGTTGCCGCCTTGGTATCGCCGGAAGACCTGGCCTTGCTGCAAAGGATGGAAGACGCGGAAGACATCCGCGCCGCCCGGAAAGTGTTGAAGGAATACGACCGCAACCCATCCGTATTCAAGCCCCTGGTTGAGTACCTGCGGGAACGAAAGGCCCCGCGGTGAAATACTCTGTCCGCATGGATTCGCGCACGCGCAAGGCGCTTGCCCGGCTGCCCAGCGACACACACATCCGCATTGTTCGCAAACTCCAGGCGCTCGAAGACAATCCCCGACCGGCGGGCGTCGAGAAATTGGCCGGTGTGGAAAATCTTTATCGAGTCCGAGTGGGTGACTGGCGCATTGTCTATGCAATTCGCGACCGCGAACTTGTCGTGATCGTCATTCGCATAGGCCATCGCCGGGAGGTGTACCGCTGACAACCCGTTGCCGGTTGCGCTATCACGGGATTGCTTTTTATCCGCCCCGGCCATGCTGTTTTGACGTGAACATGACAATCCAACAGTTCATCGCGAAGTGGCGCAAAGTGGACTTAAAGGAACGGTCCGCCGCGCAAGAGCACTTCCTTGATCTCTGCCGCGTCTTTGACCACCCGACGCCGGCCGCCGCCGATCCTACCGGCGAAAGCTATTGCTTCGAGAAGGGCGCGGTAAAAGCTGGGAGTGCGGGCGTCCCGCCCGCCCAAGGTTTCGCAGACGTCTGGAAACGGTCTTGCTGGGGCTGGGAGTACAAGGGCAAGCATAAAGACTTGGCCGATGCCTACGATCAGTTGCTGCGCTACCGCGACGCCCTGGAAAGCCCACCGCTGCTTCTTTGCTGCGATCTTGACCGCATCGTCATTCATACCAATTTCACCGGCACCGTTTCGGCGACCTACGACATCCCCCTCGAAGCCCTGGCCGAACCCCGCAATATTGAAATCATGCGGGCGGTCTTCCACGATCCGGACGCCCTCCGCCCGGGCCGCACAAGTACAGCCGTCACACAGGATGCCGCCCGGCATTTCGCCGAAATCGCCGCCGCCATGCGTAAGCGTGGGATCGACCCCGCCGCCGTCGCCCACTTCCTTGACCGCCTGGTCTTCTGCCTCTTCGCCGAAGACATTCGCCTCTTGCCCGATATGGTGTTCAGCCGCATCGTGCAGCAAGCGGCCGGCGACCCGACCCGCTTCTGCAAGATCCTCGGTCAACTCTTCGAAACCATGGCGACCGGCGGCGACTTCGGCCTTGAACCGATCCGCCATTTTAACGGCAACCTGTTCGACGATCGCACCGTCCTTGACCTGACCGCCGACGATGTGAAGCGCATCACCGCCGCCGCAACCCTCGATTGGAGCGCCGTTGATCCTTCCATCTTCGGCACCCTGTTTGAACGCGGCCTTGACCCCAACACCCGCGCCCAACTCGGTGCGCACTTCACCAGCCGGGCAGACATCGAACTCGTCGTTGACGCCGTAGTCATGGCCCCGCTGCATAGAGACTGGGCGGAGACAAAGACCATAATCGAACGCCTGTTGACGACCGGCCGCAAGACGGCCGCGGACGCCACCAAGGCCCCATCTAAGCCCCTGGGCGCCGCCGCCATGCGTAAGGCGCGCGGCGAGGCCGACAGCATCCTGCACCAGTTCCTTGCCCGGCTTCGCGCCGTCAGGATTCTAGATCCGGCGTGCGGCTCCGGGAACTTCCTCTATGTCGCCTTGCTCCGCCTGAAAGACCTGGAGAAAGAGGCCGCCGTAACCTTTCCCAGCGAACACGGCTTGCAGTCCTACTTGCCCGGCGTCAGCCCTTTGCAACTCTACGGCATCGAAACCAATGCCTACGCCCACGACCTTGCCCAGATGACCGTCTGGATCGGCTGGCTGCAATGGATTCGCGCCAACGGTTTCGGCTACCCCGCCGATCCGATTTTAAAACCACTTACCGACAACATCCGCCACATGGATGCGATCCTTGCCTGCGGTGAGCCTGCCGAATCCGCCCCCGACGACACCAAACCCGCCAGCCATGAGCCTGTCGAACCGGACTGGCCGAAGGTTGACTTCATCATCGGCAACCCGCCGTTCCTTGGCGACAAGCTCATGCGCCGTGAACTGGGCGACGCCTACGTTAACCGGCTCCGCGCTCTCTACGCCGACCGCATCCCCGGCCAGTCTGATCTTTGCTGCTACTGGTTTGAGAAAGCCCGCGCCCAAATCGCCGCCGGCAAGTGCAAACGCGCCGGACTACTCTCCACCCAGGGAATCCGCGGCGGCGCAAACCGCGAAGTCCTCAAGCGCATCAAGGAATCCGGCGGCATCTTCTGGGCGGAGAGTGACCGCCCTTGGATTCTGGACGGTGCAAACGTTCACGTCAGCATGGTCGGCTTTGACGACGGCGAAGAGAAGACGCGAATGCTTGACGGCAAACCGGTCCCCACAATCAACGCCAACTTGACCGCCGCCGCCGACACGACCGCCGCTGGGCGCATTCCCACGAACACCGATCTTTCCTTCCAAGGCCCGGTCAAGGTCGGCAAGTTCGACGTATCCCTTGCGACCGCCCGGCAGATGCTTGCCGAAGCGAACGCCCACGGTAAACCGAACTCCGATGTTCTCTTCCCCCTCGTGAACGGGCAGGACATCACCGGCCGGCCGCGCGAAGCCTTCGCCGTGGATTTCTTCAAGCGCTCCGCCGAAGACGCCGCCTTCTACCAGAAGCCCTTTGCCCACGTCACCAAGTTTGTGAAGCCGCTCCGCGACAAAGGAAGACGCGAAGGCCGGCGGCTGCGTTGGTGGCAACATGGCGAAACCGGCGACGCTATGCGCGCCGCGCTCGCTGGCCTGCCTCGCTACGCCGCTACAACCCGCGTTGCGAAACATCGCCTCTTCGTCTGGCTGCCCGGCCACTCTTTGCCAGATAGCGCCCTCATCGTGTTTGCCCGCTCCGACGACTACTTCTTCGGCGTGCTTCACTCCCGCTTTCATCGAGTCTGGACTCTTGCCCAAGGGACGCAACTTCGGGAAAAGGAAAGCGGCTTCCGCTACACGCCGACCACCTGTTTTGAGACATTCCCTTTCCCAGAGGCCCACGCCGTACGCGACGCGGCGATTGCCGCCGCCGCCAAGCAACTGAACGAATTGCGCGCGAACTGGCTGAACCCGCCGGACTGGACGCGCCCGGAAGTCTTGGAGTTCCCCGGCACGGTCGGCGGCCCTTGGCACCGCTACATTGACCCGGCGACGGTGACGGACCGGGGCGCGTTCAAGGTCGGCACCGTGCGCTATCCCCGCCTGGTCGCACGTGATGCCGATTGCGCCGTCCGGCTGAAGGCACGCACCATGACCAAGCTCTACAACGAACGCCCGCCTTGGCTCGCCGACTGCCACGCCCGTCTGGACGCCGCGGTCGCCGCGGCCTACGGCTGGCCCGCTGACCTCACGGACGAAGCGATTCTCGAACACCTGCTGCAACTTAATCGCGAGCGAATCCCGGTGTCTTAATATCCCGCTCAGAGTGATTGGGGGAAAAAACCGATGGCAACCCGGCCCAGATGAAAAAGACAACGGACATTTTAAAAACGATCTGAAAGTATTCATTTCCACCTGTGAATCGAATCCTGGCGAAAATCCGCCACACGGCAACCGTCTATGATGAGTTCCTCGACGCCGGCGTCGTTCAAGAAGAAATACGTGACCGACTCAGGTCGGATGTCGTCCGGATCGCGCGCATGTGGGATTCAAAAGCATAATAGGGCGAACCGCGGCGTGCGGCAGATGGGGCAAGATCGCCACCTTATCCGCCATAAAGGGCAGAGAGAACCCATCCCTGACGACCTTACAGAATTAACCATATGGGCAGATTTGGTCCTGAATCCGTGACGGGATTTTATTGCGGAGACACACGTGGCCGGGCGCGTCTGACAGCGGCGCTGGTCTGCTGGCTGTTCCTGACATATTCAGCGGCGCTGACAGGGATGCTGGTCCGGGTTGACGGTTGGTATGCGGCATTAAACAAGCCGTCATGGAATCCGCCCAACTGGGTTTTCGGGCCGGTATGGACCCTGCTGTACGGCATGATGGCAGTGGCGGCATGGCTGATCTGGCAACGCGGCGGGTGGCGCGCGCAACGCGTTCCGCTGGGCTTGTATCTGCTGCAATGGCTGCTGAATGCCGCCTGGACCCCGCTGTTTTTCGGCCTGCATCGTCCGGACCTGGCTTTTGCCGCAATTGTGACGCTGCTGGCCGCCATCGTGGCAACCTTGATAGCCTTTCGGCGCATCATGCCGGCGGCCGGCTGGCTGCTGGCGCCATATGCCCTCTGGACAGGCTTTGCCGCAATGCTCAATTTCGCCATCTGGCAAATGAATTAAAAATCGCCGCCCGCCATGCACAACAAAGCTGAAATGCAATCATTACCGTCCCACAGGGACGGGAATGCTGGAATAGTGGAATAATGGAATGTTGAAAATCAAAGAGCTGCAAAATATGGTCGCGCTTTTTTTATTAAACGTGGTTCCGGTATTTTGCTCGCTTGATTGTGCGCCGCAACCCCGTCCCCATTATTCCATCGTTCCATCATTCCAATTTTCCATGGGATGCCACTGTAATGCAATCAAATCTTACATCCGCGGAATGTTGCGCCATCTGCGGTAAGCCGCAAATTTACATCCGCAATTTGCAAAAGGCGCTGGGATTGCCCGGCCCATGCAAGGATGCCGGTTATTCAAAACCTCATGTCTGTTTTCTGCAGCGGGTAATCGCCCTGCGGACCTTTAACGTGCCGCTGGAAAATATCGCGGATTTGCTGGTCAAAGAAAAAAACCTGCTGCGCCTGCTGAAATTGGACGCCTTGAGCCACTCCACAACCTGGCACATTGATCAGTGCGGAGACAAAGGCAATCCGGCGCGCCGGCTGCTGTTAACCGGTTACGACGTTGGATTCCCGCTCGCGCAGGGCGCCATCCAGGCCAACCTGGATTTCGGCAATCGCGATAAGGAATTGTTCGAAGGCAAAGAAATGGGCGAAGACATCCGCCGCGCATTGGACGCCTGTTTGCAGGCAACGGCGGCATTGAAATCCCGCATTCAGCGTGAACAGCCGGTCTTGAAATACGCGCTGAAATGGGCGCGGACGCACTGCAACTGCTGAATATCCCCTGAATCCGTGACGGAATTTTATGTTGTCAAGATAATGTGCGTACAAGCGACAATTTAAGGCGTTTTAAAATATCACCAAAAACACACGGCGCTGTTTGGCGGAAAAGACCGCCCTGCGGGTGAGGCCATTATGCCGCATCTGCTTTGTTGCGAAGGATTCGCAGTATATTTATACAGCTTCATCCTTCGCGCCTCGCAGCTGCGGCATACTGACCTCATCACGGATTCAGGTATCCGCAAAATGCGGCGTGATCTCGCTGACCTGCCTTCTGTTATACCGCTTGACGTATTTCTGAAAAAGGGACATTATTCCATCATGAAAGCCCACACGCACACCTGCAGTCGCATACGCGGCAGATATAAAATATTTTTCCGTAAAGCTTTGCATGTCGCACCATGTGCAAGCAACAGCATTGCCTCTGTCGGCTCGGATTTCACGAACACGCTTTTAAAACCAAAGCGCCGCGGATTCCGCCGCATGATTCATCCAGCGCTGATTTTCAGCCTGGTCTTGACGGCCATGGCGCCTGAATCTTCCCGCTCGCAAACTGCAAGTATTTTTTCCGACGATAGTTTGTGGAATATGCT
>JAXGSX010000142.1:0-9267 GCA_040775225.1 Kiritimatiellia bacterium
ATAACGAATTTCACGGCAAAAGCCTTTCACCAAATTGATGACCAAGAAAACTACGCTTCCCGCAAGTGTAATATATTGACCACCAACTATTTGTCAAGACTTTTCTGAAATTTTATTTGCGCGCTATCACACTTTCTGGCATTTGTTTATCCTTATGCGCCAGTTGCCTTCACAACATCATCTCCCCGGCCATTTTCAATCGGCGGCATTGCGCCGGTATTTTGGGCTTTGATTATGACATAGCTAGCGCCGGAAACAAGCACTTTCGGCAGCCGGCGGCGGGGGGGCGCGTTACGTGGGTCACCATGAATTGCTTGAAATCTGTTAAACGCCAATATTCGCGCAACATTCAGACGTTACAGGCTTTCGGGACACGGACCTGCCGCCCGGCCGTACAAAGCCTGGGGCGTGGCGCGCTCCACGCGCACCTGGATCAGGTCGCCCGGCGCCGTCCCGGGCGGCGGCGCGAACAGGGCGATTTTATTCGTGCGCGTGCGGCCCGCCCACCGGGCCGCATTCCGCCGGCTGGGCCCCTCCGCCAGCACTTCCACTGCGGCGCCGATCAGTTGCTCGTTCACCGCAATGGTGCGGCGGTTCTGCGCGTCCATCAGCGCATGGTTGCGCCGCAGTTTCTCGGCCGGCGGCACATCGTCCGGCAGGGCCGCCGCGGGCGTGCCGGGACGCGGGCTGTATTTAAAGATGAAGGCATTATCAAAACCGACGTCTTCCATCAGCGCCAGCGTGGCCTCAAAATCTTCGGCTGTTTCAGAAGGGAAGCCGACGATGACATCGGTGGTGATGGCCATGCCGGGCACGGCGGCGCGCAGGCGCTGCACGGCCCGGCGGTAGCCTGCGGCGGTGTAGCCGCGCCGCATCAGGCGCAGGATGCGGTCCGAGCCGGATTGCACCGGCAGATGCAGATGTTCGCAGACCGGGGGCAGCGCGGCCATGGCCCGCGCCAGTTCAGGGGTGCAGCCGGAAGGATGCCCCGAAGTGAACCGCAGCCGCGCGAGGCCGGGCAGGCGGGCCAGGTCTTCGAGCAAACGCGGCAGCGGCTCGGTGAAGCCGGCCGCCGATGGCGGGAAGTCGGGTTGGAACGCGGCCTGCATGCCGTAACGCATGACGCTTTGTCCCAGCAGCGTTATTTCCCGCGCGCCGTTCGCCAGCATTTGTACGGTTTCCGCCAGGATGTCGGCCGGCGGCCGGCTGTATTCCGGTCCGCGCACGCTGGGAACGATGCAGTAGGCGCAGCGCCGGTCGCAACCGTAAAGGATGTTGATGAAAGCGGACGGCTTGGCGTTTTTCGGTGCCTGCCGCAGCAAGGCCGGCGGCTTTAAATCCAGCGGCGGACCGGCGGTGGGACTGATTTCCAGGCGGGAAGCGCCGTCCGCCCGGGCGGCTTCGAGGGCGGCCGGCAGCCGGGCCAGGTGTTCCGGGGAAATGGCAAAATTCAGGCCGGGCAGCTTTTCGATCAGCGCGCGGCCCTGCCGCTGCACCATGCAGCCGATGGCGCCCACCAGCAGGCGCGGCCGCCGCCGCCGCGCGGCCAGCAGCAGGCGCAACTTACCGATGGCCTTGTCCTCGGCCTTGCCGCGCACGCTGCAGGTGTTGACGATCACCAGGTCGGCGGATTGTTCGTCCGCGGCGGGTTGATGGCCTTGCCGCCGCAGCAGATTCGCGGCAATTTCGCTGTCGCGCTCGTTCATCTGGCAGCCGTAAGTGTGGATATGGAAACGCAGGGGTCGCATGGCGGTTTGTGGAACTATCTATCGTTTTTCGAGCCGCCGAAAATGGACCGCAAATCGCGCGGGATGTACGCCAGGCGCCAGCGCGGGTCGGCGAGCGTGCCCGTCAGTTCAAATTCCAGCGCCTTGCTGATGGGGAGGGTGGCCAGGCGCACCAGGGCGCTTACCAGCGTGTGCTGCCGCAACAGGTTGACCTGCACCTTGAAATCCAGGCGGCCGTCAAAATGATAATCGCCGCTGGCCCGCAGACTGAACACATCGCCCTCCACCAGCACTTCTTCCGCGCTGATTCTGCCGCGGCGGATAACAAACCGGGCGCGTACGTCCGTCTGGCGCATTACCATGTTCAGCCCGGGAATGATTTTCCCCAGCAGGTCGGATAGTCCGCCGAACAGGGGAATCTGAAAAATGCGGCCATTGGCAATGCGCAGCCGGCCTTGGCCGGCCGCCTGGTCCAGCGCCCGGGCATCCATGGGCCCCGCCAGGCGGAGTTGCAGCGACAGGCGGCCTTCGTAAGGAGCGGCGTCCTTTCCCAGGCGCTCGCGCATGAGGGAGTGGAAATTAATGTCGGCGGCATCCAGGACGGCGTCGAAGACGTAGGGCGCGTCCGGCGCGGCGCCGGGCATGAAACTGACCGCGCCGTTGAATTTGCCGTTATAGATGCCGCCGTTGATTTCGCTGATTTCAAAAGATTCTTCCACCACGCTCAGGCTTAAACTGCAGTAATCCGGCGTAAGGAATCCCCAGCCGGCGCGCTGACACTCCATGGTCAGTTCCACGGCGTCGCGGTCGGTTCCGACAAATCCGATCCGGCCGGCGGCGCGGGTCTGGGTTGGACCCTGGAAACGGAATGGCGCGAGGATTTCCGCGATCACCGGGTGGATCATCTGCGCCGCCGCCTGGGGATCCACCGATGAGAGTGCGTCGAAATCCACGCAGCCGCGGGTGAAATCCAGCCCCAGCCGGCCCTGCATCGCTCCTTCGCGGCGGGTGGCGGCGAGCGGACTGAAATTCACCGCGGCCCGATCGGCGGAAAATTCGGCGGTAAAGGCCGATTGCGCCAGTTCTACCGGGACCCCTTCGTAAACCAGGTAGTTGGCCTGGATGATGCCGTTCAGCGAAACGCGCGGCCGGTTGGTCAAGTTGCCGGCGAAGTCGGCGGTGACGTGGGGCGGAGTGCGGCTGAACGAAAAATCGTTGATGTTGTTGACGGCCTGGGTCAGGCCGGCGGCGTTCAGGACGGGAATGATTACACTGGGGTTGCACCAGGTTTGCGCGCTGCCGGCGAGGGCGTCGCGGCGGCGGTTGTATTTCAGGTTCAGGTTGATCGGGCCGCGCTGATCGCCGGCGCCGATGAACGCCTCCAGTTTTTGGAGGCGGATTTCCTCGTTATTGATTTCCAGCATGGCGGAACATTGTTCCGCCGGTATATCCCACAGCACCGCCTGGCGCACCTGCAGGACGGCGCTGAGCGCGCTGCCGGCCAGGCGGACGTCGCAGGTCAGCCCTTCGGCGCGGTGCCGGTCGAAGGCGGCATCCTGGGTTTCCAGGCGGCAATGGATGCGGTTGAGTTCCGGCTCGCCGGGATGCCAGTCGAATTCCGCAGTCAGCCGGGGCGGGTTGACGAACTTCAGGCTGCGGTAAAATTGCAGCCCCCGGCGGAAGGCCTGATTGGCGCCGGGCAGCGCAGTGGATGCCAGCCGGTGGTCGGGGAGTGTAATCCGGCCCTGGCCTTTGATGATGACGCCGTTCAGGGAAGCCGAAAAATCCTCCACCTGCAGTTGGCGGGGCGTGTCGAAAGCTATTTGCGCCTGCGCGTTTTCCAGGATGAGAGATTGGCCGCCGTGTTCCCGGCCGTTCAGGGGCAGGTTCGCCCGGGCGTTTTTGATGATCGCCCGGCGCAGACCGAAGGCGCCCGGCTGGCGATGCAGCAGGCGCGGCTGCAACACGATGCGCTCGGCGGCGAGCAGCGGCGCGCCGATATCCCCCTGCAGGTAGCAGCATACCCCGGTGGCGATGATGCCCTCGAATACGCCCAGCTTGATTTTAGCCAGGGTAACGGTCATCCCCGGCAATTGTAGGCGCCGTTCGATACGGCGGGTCAGGGCGTCCGGCACGCCGTGCATGCTTAGGGAAAGGATGACGATCAAAATCGCCAGCATGCCGAACAAGAGTAAATGTTTGAGAAATTTGCGCATGGCGGCGGGTGCTTATTGCGTGAGAAATTCCTGGCACAGGCCGGCGATTTCACTGTCCATGACAAAAATTCCCGGTTGACCCCGGATCATGCCGAAGACGCCGCTGTCTTCCGCCGGCTGCCCGCCGAGGATCGTTTTACGGATGCCGTCAGCGCCGGTCAAAGTGTAACTGATGGTGAATAATGGTTCCGCCAGCCCGTACCGGGCCAGGTCGGCCGGTTCGCCGCGTTCGAAACGGGCCGCGCGCAGGCCGGCGGCCAGGGCCAGCAGACGGGAAACCGCGGCCGGCGGCGGCGGTTGTTGCGCCGCGTCGCTGCCCGATGCCGGGACGCGCCAGTCGCCCGATTCGGCGCGTTCCACGGCGCGGCTGATGCCCATGGCGGAGCAGGCTACCATCCGTATGTTTTGCGGATCGAGCGCAAGCACGGTGCGGTCGCGATAATCGGCGGCATCCGCGGAAAGGGCGGACACGGCGGCGGCGGAAAGTTCGATGATCTGGCGATCGTCGTCGAATTGGGCGTAAATGCCGGCCGGCTCCGCCCGGCAGGCGCCGATGCGCAGCACCCGGCCCGCCACCGGACGCTCCGCCGCCGGCGCCGCGGCGTTTTCAACCGGTTGTGTAAATACCCCGGCGGGCAGCGGGCAATCGGCCAGCCGGATGACAATTTCCGGTTTATCCACGGCGGCCTGGGCGGCCTCGCTGCGCTCGGCAAAGTTTTCAATCCGCAGGGTATTCAGACGGTGCAGCAGGTCGGCGACCGACTGGCGGTCGGCTTTGGCCTGAATTGGGGCGGTGATTTGCCAGGTTTGGTTGGTTCGTTGCAGACGCAACAGGCGGTTGCCGGATTCAATGGCGATGAAAGCGGTCTTTTCGGGCGCCATGAAATACAGCCGGGTGTCGCGCAACGCGGTCAACTGGGCGGGCAGCGCTTCCACCGCGGCGCGCGGCACGGCGTAAACCGATGCGGCATCGGCCAGGGCCGCATACAGCAACGATTCGCCGGCAACGGGCTTCCCGAAATTGATTTTGGTTCCGGCGGCGGTGTTTTCAGGCCATAAACTTACCTGGAGACTGGCTTCATCGTCGCTTAATCCGTAAGCCACCGGGTCGGCCATGGTTTCCGAAACAAACCGCTCAATGCGCAGCGCGTGAATCTGGTTCAGGCATTCGACGACTTTTTGCCGCTCGGCGCGGGCGATGACGGGGCGTTGGATGATCCATTCGTTCCCTTCCCGGGCCAGTTTAATCAGGGGGCCTTGAGCCGGTTTGATTTCCATGCGTCCGACGGCGCCGGGATTGCCGGTTACCAGCCGCCGGTCCCGGAGGTCCTCCAGGGCGCGCGGAATGACATCCAGCAGGTTGGTGGCGGTGGCGACGATGGCCGATTGCAGGTCGAACCGGACATAAAGCGCGTCTTTCAAGGGTGCAAGGTTGCCGATGTCCAGGGTGGCGGTCCGCCGGCCGCCGGCGCCGAACACAATGCGGGCGCGCGGCGCGGCCAGGCCGTAATCCGCCAGGGTTACGCCGCGCGCCTGGCGCTCGGATTCGGAGATGGATTCCAGGCGCGGCAGATTTTCCGCGGTGGCCAGCAGGCGATTCACGCGGCCGGCGTCGGCGCGCGCTTTGACCGGTGCGTCCAGCATCCATTGCCCCTGGCTGCGGGTCAATTCCAGCGCCAGGTTCTCATGCCGCAGCGAGATGTGGTCAATCTTCTCTACAGCGGCGCCCAGGGCCGGCGCCGCCTGGCCCGTATCGGCGGGCGGCGCGCCGGCGCGCCAGTCCACCAGCAGGATGAACGCGGCCGCCGCGGCGGCCAGCACCAGCAGGAGCAGGGTGGATGTCAGTTGCCGGGAAGTATCGGATGGGTGCATGATGGCGGGTGGATGACCGGGTATGGCGTTTCGGGGTTGATTGTCAATGTTGGCATTTCAGGAAGACGGATGCGGCAAATTCAAGCCCGCCGGCCGCGGGGGTTCATTTCCGCCGCCGCCACCGCACCAGCATGCCGGTCACGGCGGCGCCCAGCGGCAATGCGCCGCCCAGCAGGAAACACAACCAGTTCAACCGGCCCCGGGTCAGGTTGATGCGGAGCGTTGGCGGCGGGCGCGGGGCAATGTCGGGGCCATGGCCGCTTTCCGCCAGCCAGTTCAGGGCGTTTAAAAACAGGTCGCTGCTGTAGCCCGCCGCCAGCGCGCCGTTGGCGGCCAGGCTGGAATCGCCGAAAACCACCAGGCGGGCGGTTTTCAACTCCACGTTGATGTTTGCCGTGTTGCCCCGTTCCACCGCCATGGCGACGGGAATCGGTCCGCGCTGATCGGTTTCGGGGTCGAATTTGGGCGGGTTCTGGTAGGCGGATGTATCCGCCCAGCCCTTTTCCGTCGTGCTGGCCAGCACGGTCGCGCGCGGGCGGTCGGAAGGCGCGTTGGTGTCCAGCAGCGGCTGGACCGAACGGGGCAGGTTGAAAATCGTGGCCAGGTTTTTCATGCGGGCGGTGATGGGGTGGTCGCCGTATTGATTCACCAGCAGTTCCCGGCCCGTGAGCGTCAGGCCCATCACGCGGTCATCGCCGATCCGCACGCCCCAGTCCGCCAGCAGATCGTTCAGGCCGGCGTCCACGCCGGGGTCCAGCAGCAGAAACAGCCGGCCGGAATTATCCAGCATGCTTTTGATCATATCCACTTCCGCGTCCGGCAGCCGGCGGGTGGGGCCGGCCACGACCAGCACATCGCAGTCCGGCGGAGACCCGGCTTCGAAATGGATGGTTTTTATTTCGAAGTTGTTGCGTCGGGCCAGGCGCGCGATCATGGAATAGCCGTCCATCGGGTCGAAATTGTCAATGCTTTTCTCGCCATGCCCGGCCAGCAACGCGACTACGGGCTTGCGTTCCTGCTGCAGGCCGTGAATGGCGGAGGATACCGCGTGTTCGCCGCGGAAGGCGGCGATGGTTTTGGAGCCGCCGGACAGCATGGGCGTGTAGTCGTAGTCCGCCAATTCGCGCAAGGGGATGCTGCTGATGCGTCCCTGGATTTCAAACAGCAGGTAATTGGGGGCATTGATGTCATATTGCAGCGCCAACTCCTTGCTGCGCGCCAGGTCGCGGTGCGGATCCACGAATTCAACCCGCACCTTTTCGCTGGCGAAGGCGTATTCCCGCAGCAGGCCGCGCACGTCGCGGTATAACTCGTGGGTCGGCGTCATCAAGGCGGTGATGTTGATGGCGGCCGGGGCTTTTTGCAGGAGTTCGCGCGTTGAATCGGTCAGCGATAAATAGCGGGTGCGGCTCAAATCCGCGCGCCACCAGTGGCGGGCGGAAATGTAATTCAACATGCCCGCCAGCGCTCCGGCCAGCAAAACGGCTGCCAGCGCATTCCAGCGCAGAAACCGGCGTTTTTGACTGTAATCCTGATGCGGCATACCGTAATAATCCCGCCTTAAACTGCCGATTCCATCCCCGGGCGCAACCGCCCGCCGCCGTTACCGCCAGTGCCGGGCGCCCAGTATTTTAACGGCGGCAAACAGGAAAAAAATTATGCCCGAGACATATAATACCAGCGGCCGGGAATCCAGCATACCCTGCGCGAAATCCATGATGTGTTGCGCGGCGGAGAGGTATTCCAGGACGGCGCCGGCGCGATGGCCCGGCAGAACCTGCCCGATGGCGTCGGCGAAAAATGTCAGGCTCAACCCGGCGAAGCAGATGCCGGCCGCCGCCACCGGGCTGCGCGTCAGGGCCGAAACCATGACGCCGAAGGCCGTGTAAAATGCGCCGATCAGCAGGATGGCGGCGTAGCCGCCGATCAACGGCGCGGGGTCGGCTAGAAGCGGCGAGGACGCCGCCATGCTCAAGACCGGGCCGAACGCAAAAACCGGCGCGCACACCAGGACGTAACATGTCAGCGCGGCGCAGTACTTGGCCAGCACCACCTGGGTGTCGGTGACCGGCGCGGTGAGCAGCATTTCCAGCGAGCCGCTTTTTTGTTCGTCGGCGAAAACCCCCATGGTGATCAGCGTTACGGCTGCCAGCGCCATGCTCCAGAAAAACACCGAGCCGAAAAGGACATCCCCCAGCAGCAGGCGTTCCTGCATGCTCTGCGAAATCAGCCGGCAGAAACTGACGCCCGCCACCAGCCAGAAAGCCGCCGCGGTGACGTAGGCGATGGGAGCGCAACACCAGGCGAATACCTGGCGTTTATAAATGGCCCGGAATGCTTGCATGCGCACAGTGTTCGGGGGTGGAGGTTGCCTCAGGTTCAACGGTTGTTTGCGTTTGGAATTGGTTAGGGAGTCAAACTTTCAAAAAGTTAATTCGTGGTTAACGTGGTGAAAATGTCTTCCAGATTCTTGCGTTCGGAATGCAATTCCCGTAAAATCCAATGCTGTTGTTTCACTGCGTTGAAAACCGCCGGCCGCAGGTCGTCCTGCGCTGCGCAATCCAACTGGTAACAATGCCAGCCCGCTTCGTCCGCGGCACCGGCATCGGCGTGGTCCGCCGGCCGGCAGACGACGCGGCCGACGCCGGGCAGCCGCTCAAATTCCGGCGCGGCGATTGACGGCGGCGCGTTTATCTCAACCGTGAGGCAGATGCGGCCGGCGAGCATCCCGGCCAGGTTGGCCGGCGAATCGGCGGCAATGATCCGCCCCTGGCGCATAATGAGCGTCCGCTGGCAGATCAGTTCGGCTTCGTGCAGAAAATGGGTGGCGAGGATGACCGTGAATTTGCCGGCCAGGCCGCGGATCAAGTCCCGCATGGCGCGGATTTGATTGGGATCCAACCCGATGGTCGGTTCGTCGAGGATTAACAGCCGCGGTTCGTGCACCAGGCTGTCGGCCAGGCCGATCCTTTGCCAATGCCCGCGCGACAGCTGGCCGATTATGCGGTCAAAAACCGATTCCAGGCTGCAACGGGCGCGCACATCCTCCAGGCGTCCGGCCAGGCGCGCGCGCGGCACGCCTTTCAGCCGGGCGCGGAAAGCCAGGTACTCGCGCACGCGCATGTCCGGGTACAGCGGAACATTTTCCGGCAGGTAGCCGATCCGCCGGCGGATTTCCACGGTATGCTCTCCCAGCGCCAGCCCGTCAATCATTACCCGGCCGCTGGTGGGCGCCAGGTAGCCGCTCAAAATGCGCAGCGTGGTGGATTTGCCGGCGCCGTTGGGCCCGAGGATGCCGGTGATCTGGCCGCGGGCGACATTGAATGAAATATCGTCCACCGCGGTAATACCCGCGAATTTTCTGACCAGATTTTCAGCTTGAATCATTCCTGAATCCGTGACGGGATTTTATGTTGTCAAGATAATGTGCGTACAAACAACAATTTATGGTA
>JAXGSX010000143.1:0-9244 GCA_040775225.1 Kiritimatiellia bacterium
CAAGGCCTACAACGACAAGGCGGAAACCATCGTCGGCCGGCGTCTGCTCGGCGAGACCCCGCGCGATCCGGCCCGGGAATATCCGCCCGTTAAGACCCTGGGCGATCTGTTTGACGCCCAAAACGTGTGGCATGACCAGTCGTGGTGGCTTGAGCAATCAGCGCGCGACGAATCGGAATTGGCGGCGCTGCTGGACCGGGTGGAGCGCCGGCTGGAAAACCCACAGGATTTCTTTCTGCCCCCGGAATGGCAGGCCGAAAAGGAGCGTCTGACGGGACTGGGCGTCCAGCCGCCGCTATACCGATCCCAACGCGGGCCGGTGACCTTCGCCACATCCATTTACGGCACGGAAAACCTGCTGTTCCTGATCCTGGACAATCCGCCGCTGGCCGCCCGGCTGAGCAAGGCGATCCTGAATGGCATGCTCGCGCGGGCAAAGGTCTTGGATGAAGAGGCGGGATACGCCCCTGCCGCCGCACCGCATGGCTTCAGTTTTGCCGATGACAACTGCTGCCTGCTCACGCCCGCCATGTACGAAGAATTCGCCTTCCCCATCCTCAAGGGTATCTTTGACGTTTACAGCCCCAATCCCGGCGACCGGCGTTACCAGCACAGCGACTCGGCCATGTCGCATATCGTGCCCATCCTCGGCCGGCTCAACCTGACCGGCACAAATTTCGGGCCGACGGTAACCGTGGCGGAAATCCGGCGGCATCTGCCCCGCGCGGTGATTAACGGCCAACTGGCGCCATTCACTTATAGCCGGAACGATGAAACGGGCATCGTGATGGAATTTCTGCGCGATTTCAACCAGACGCGCCAGGCGCGGGGATTGCGGTTTGCCACCGCCGGCTCGATCAACAACGGCACCCGGCTGACCAGCATGCGACTGGCCATGGCGGCGGTGCAGCGCTACGGGCGGTATGGTTGAGCAAATTTCAGGTAAATATCATCCAGAGTATGCCAGCGGATTTGATCGGAAGTGGCGGATCGCGGCTTGGTCTGGCAGAATATGCGCGGCTGAATGGAATAATTCTTGGGGTTTGGATAACCTGCGAATTTATCCGCCACTTCCCTTTCCAGCGCGCCGGCGGACTTGACGGCGCCCCACTTGCATTCACCCAGGTCAATCCGATTGTCGCCCCGTATTCCGACCAGGTCAATTTGCCGCTGCTTGTCCCAGTATTGACCGATTTTAAACTCCGCGCGCACATCTTCACGCCGGTATATGTTCGGGAGGGCCTCGCGGCAGAGGCGCTCGAAACACAGACCGAAATAAGCGGATAGATGCGGTTCGATCAGATTGGCATACGCCGCCTCAGCCCCCATCTGCTGGATAAACGACATGTTCGGATAAACAAATCGGAACCAGAATTTCAGAAGCGGATCGTCAATTGCAAACCGCACGCTGGTGCGCGTGGGTTTCCTGACAGTGAGAGGATACCGGCGCGCCACATAACCCAAGGCGACCAAATGTTGCAGGTAATAATACAAGCTGCGTTCCGGCGCCCCGGTGGCCCGGCTGATGGCCGCCGGCGAAGATGCTTCCGCCGCCAACGCCATCAGAATGCCGTGATATTGGCGCACTTCCGTCAGTTCCTCGCGCAGCAAAAAATCCGCTTCGCGGAACAGGGCGGAATACTCGGTCAGAAAGTTTTTGCGGATGCCGGTCGGAACGGAATCATGTTCATCAAAAAAGCGCAGGTAGTATGGAATGCCGCCGCAAATAAAATAAATCATGGCTCGGTCGGACGGCGATAAGCGCGGATGAAATTGGCCGGCTTCGATGTAGTTGAAAGGCGGCAGCAGAATTTGCGCCGTCCGCCGCCCGAACAGCGGGCTCTTTTTACCCAAAACCTCTTTTTCCATAAACCCCATGTATGAGCCGCAGAGGATCAGCATCAAATTGGAATTACCGCGGGATTCTTGGTCGCAAAGCCCCTGCAACACCGACGGCAACTCCGGACTGGCCTTGGCCATCCATTGAAACTCATCAAATGCCAGCACGAATTTTTGACCGGGATCGCGCTGGCGCAGGACCAGGTCGAGCGCCTTGTGCCAGTCGCCAACGGCAGCTTCGGCCAGCAAGGGTTGATTGAAAACGCGCGCCGCCTCCTCCAGGAACTCCCTGATCTGCAACCCCGGCGGCGCCTGTTTTCCCAAATAATAAAGCCCCGGCCGGCATTGCGCCATGAATTTCAGGATTAATTCGCTTTTGCCCACCCGGCGCCGGCCGTAAACGGGAATAAACTCCAGCCGGGATGATTTTTGCGCGGCTGCCAGCATTTTTAATTCCGCGGCCCGCCCGATAAATTGATCCGCCATATCTTGAATCCTCCCCGGAACCAATCGTTATCGCGCAGATTGCCGGATATCCGCAAAGTTGTCAAGTCAATACTTGACTAGTTGGGACTTGACTAGCACGACAAGCATGCTCACGACCACGGACAACTCCAGCGGTTGAGGGGGGTCAAAGGTTCAGCGGTAAGCCGACTCCAACCTCAAACAACCGTTGAACCTGATGCAACCTACGGCAACCCTGAACCCCGCACCCCTCACACTGAACACTTCGCTCTAGCCGTTGTATCCGGTCACTCCACCGTCAGGGTCAGGCGCGATTCCAGGTAATAGCCCGGGATCAGGCGCAGAATCCCATTCATCGGGTAATCCACGCCGAACCAGATGTTGTAAACGCCGGGCGGCAGGATGACGCCCTGCGCCATCACATAGGGCGGTAGGTTGCCCAGCGGCCCCTGGTACAATGGGCGCATCTTGTCCAGGTTGCCGTCAAACGGCACAAGTTCCATGGCCTGGTTGATGTAATACCAGATCTCGTCATCCTGCGCGTGCAACAGCATCCACCAATCCACGTCCAACCCTAAAAGGGATGCCGGCACATTCATCATCGCCACCCCGATCGTCAACGGCGTGCCCCGCGCTACCTGCGCATTGTCGCCGATCAATCCGTTCACGCCGACCAGCGGCCCGACCACGCCCGGGAAGCCCACGGCGGCCGCGCTGAACGGGCTGACGCCCGCCGCATCGTTCACCGCCTTGACCCAGTAATAATACGTAGTCGAAATGCCGACACTGAAATCATTATAAGCCGTTCCCGCCGTCGTCCCGATCTGGGAAGCCGAGCCGGAATTATTCACGGTATTCCGCCAGACTTGATAGGAGTCCACGCCGGCCGCGGCGTTCCACGCCACCCGCACCTTGTCCAGGTAAGCGGCGGCGGAGGCCGATACGCCTGAGGGCGGCGCCGGCAACACTTTGAAACTGCGCGGGACATCCGGCGCAGCATTCCAGTCCGCATTGCCGGCCTGGGAAGCCGTCACGCTCACCACCCCGGGGCCGGTGACCGACAGCACCGTTCCGCCGGAAATCGTCGCCGGTCCGGACGCCGCAAATCTCACCGTTAATCCCGACGTCGCCGTGGCCGCCAGGTTGACCGTAGCGCCGATCGCCTGGTCCGGAATGACGGGGAAGGCGATGGTCTGATCCGCCTTCGCGCAGACCACCTGCGCGGTCACGGCGGCTTCGTTGTAATCGTTGTCAGCAGCCTTAGCGGCGCGCACCACAATTGTTCCCGTGCCGGAAGTGGCCTTTAATCCATTCACGCCGATAATCTCGCCGGGCCCGGAAATCACCGCATAACTGACCGCACCCGAACCCGAGCCGCCGGCGGCGGAAATATTGTTGGTCGTGTTGTAGGTTTGCGGGCTGGCCGGCTCGAATACGAGCGCCGCCTGATCGTGCCTGGCGCCCATGCCGGCCAGGCACACAATGTAAGGTTTGTTGGTGGCGTTATTGACAACGATCTGTAAGGCCGCCGTATATGCGCCTCCCGATGGCGGGGCGAAAGCCACCGTAAAATTCGATACCGCGCCGACATCCACCGCGGCGGGCATACCGGCAATCTGAAATCTCACATCTGAAACCTCAAACCCCGAAACCGTCAGCACCGCGTCGCCGCTGTTGGTGATGGAAAATGTATTGGTCACAACATTGCCCCATAAAATGGCGCCGAAATCCGTGCCCTTGTCCAAAGACGGCGCCGTGCCCGTGGCGGCCATCGCGCCATTGGCGCCCAGCACGAACATCACGTGCCGGTCATAGGCGCCGATGGATACCGGAGCGATGCGTTCCGCGCCCCGCTGATCGAAGTTGATCCGGTCGGCCGCCGGATTGGCGGGCGAAAACTGCGCATACGAGCCGTCCAGCTTGCGATAACTCGCATCGTTGGCCTGAATGTAATACCCGTCGCCCGCGTTGTAATACACAAACGCGCCGGCCTGATAGCCGGGCGCGGCATTGCTTAACTTCATCGTCATGGTTGAGCCGCCATTGCCGGCCAGCGGCGAGAGGTCGCCCGCGGTATACTCATTGGTCACGGAAGGCGCCGTGGCCTGGGTGGTAATCGTGCCGTACAACTGGGCATGCCACGAATAATAGGAGCAGGCGATGACATCGGGATTAATGCGGATATCCGGGCCATGCGCCGCCATGTTGCTGACGACAATCGTATTGACCAGATCAAGACGGCTGAAGGATTGGCATTCGATCCCGCCGCCCGCCCGGAACAACCCGGTCTCCAGCACCGCATTCCCACTGATGGTGCTGTTCAGGATCATGGCCGTGGTGTCGTTATACAGAAACAGACCGCCACCCACGCCAAGTTTTTCGGCCGTCCCGGCCGTATTGCCCTGCAAGGTGGTGTTATTCATCGTCAAGTTCGCGCCTTGATCCAGGAAGATTCCGCCGCCCATGCCGCCATTGGCGCAACTGGCGGTATTGCTGATTATGGTACAATTGGAAATATTGATGATGTTGGTTTTGGAGGCTATCCCGCCCCCATACCCGGCCTTGCTTTCCGTCACGGTCATGCTGTCCAGGTTCAACGTGCCGGCCTGGTGGTAGATCGCGCCGCCATATCCATAACTGGCGCCGATGTCGCCACCCTTGACGGTCATGGCGGAGATATTCACGGATTTGCCGGCAGCGTTTATATTGAATACCCTCCAGGCGGACGTGCCGGGGACGGTCACCTGCACAGTCACCGGCACACCGCTGCCGCCGGCATTGGCGCCGTCAATGGTCAGCGACTTGGTGACGGCAAGTTCGGCGCCCAGCGCCAGGGTTTCATTCCCCGCGCCGAGGCTGAAAACTATCGTATCGCCGTCCGCCGCGTCCGTAATGGCCTGGCGCAGCGTCCCCGCGCCGGAGTCGGCATTGACCGTCACAGTAACCGTAGCGGCCAATGTGTTCATTGCAAGCATCATCGTCAACACGGCGGCCGGCAACAACTTCGACGAATATTTCATACAACCTGTCTCCTTTTGGTTTAATTCAGTAGCATCCCATAGAAAATAAAAAAGTTGGAAGAATCCCCGGCGTCATAACATAATGACGGGTACCAAAAACCAAACCGAAAGGATTATTCCAACGATGCAAAAGTACACGATTTTGAAACAGGTTTGCACTCTTATTCCGCCACATCTGGCGAATCGGCTGGCCGTTGCGCACGGAGTGGATAAACGCAGCCGGACTTTTACTCCTTGGAGTCATGTGGTGGCCTTGCTTTACGCTCACATCACACACGCCATAGGATTGAACGACGTCTGTGACGGGCTGCGCATGAATCAAGGTGCGCTGGCTACGCTGCGCGGGGCGACCCCGCCCACGCGCAACAATTTCAGTCATGCCAACAAAGTGCGCAGCGCGGAGATGGCGCAAGCGCTTTACTGGGAGATGATGGCCTGTTTGATGAAGCGCAGTCCGAAATTTGCACGCGGCAAAATACGTCGTGGATATCTTCGGCGGTTTCACAAGGCCATTCACGCTGTTGATTCCACAACGGTCATACTGGTTGCAAATTGCCTGGACTGGGCTAAGCACAGACGACGGAAGGCGGCGGCGAAATGCCACTTGCGCCTGAATCTGCAAAGCTTATGTATTAAACGCGTTACACAAACATTAGCCTATAATCACCCACACAAAACCCGGAAGCGGCCTTAAAATTACTGTCGGCTTTCTGTTGATCCCATGCAAATTTCATGGCCGTATTTTACGAAACGGACTTATGTCATGCAATTCTTAATTCGCCGAAAATGCGGATCAACGTCGGATGAAAGCCATCCGATGGAATCTCTTGTTCGGATTCTGTATTTGCTACTCCACAATCAACACGTCGTCAGATTTTATCTTTCATTTCGGTGTCGGCCACAAGCGCGTATGATGATTTGAACGAGCGGGACAAACACGGCTGTCCAAATCAGCGGAATTGCTGTCATTCCGATCAAGATCGCAGCAAATACAACAACTGGAACCCAACTTTGTGTGGCGATGCTCGCAAAGATAGAGACGGCGCCGAGAAGGCATAGAAGAAGCAGAAAATACGATGTGACTTTTCGATTGTTTTCCATTCTTTTATCAATCCGAATGCCGCGGCTGAGGGGTCGCGTGGAGCGCAGCGGAACGCGTCCGCGCTGCCCCAGCAGTACCGCGAAGGCTTGTTCGAGATTATCAATTGTCAAGGGCTAATCCTGGAATCTGAGATTGGCAATTGTCAAGGGCTTCTCAAATCCGTTATTCTTTGCCGAACGTCACGGCTCAACGACCCCGCGTAGCGGGGTACGCTGAAGCCGGTGGTTCGAGCCGGGCTTCTCATGCGGGTTTCTCTTTCAACCGTTCGGAAATCCAGACCTTGATGATGGATTGGCGGGTAACCCCTAATTTCTTGGCCTCTTTGTCCAACAAATAGACCATCCAGTTGGGAAAGTCCACGTTAACCCGGCGTTGCTCTTGATCGGGCCTTCTGGCCTTGGATAAGTCAAGATAGCTAATGACATTTCCGCCCTTTTCAAATTTATAGTCAAATTCTTTAGCTTTCATACATCTGCACCTCCTCCGTCCTGGATCGTCTGACCGAGATAATTCGAGTTTTATTGCCTCGATAAGCAATGACGGCCGTCCAGTGCTTTTCGTTTATTGTTCCAATGACCAACGTCCTCGGTTCATCTTTTGTTTTGGCTGGGATTTCTACCCGGCTGACGTCGCGCCACAGCGTTTGTGCTTCCACAAAGTCAATCCCGTGCTTTTCTTTATTTGATCGGCTTTTTTGTTTGTCGAATTCAAATTCCATAACGGTATAAATAATATATCTTTTTGGTGTCTGTCGTCAATGGGTTTTTACTCACGCCCACCTTGACCGTTTGCGAGCCCGCTGCGGGTGAGCAATACGGTCCGAGGTGTTGTGTTCGGCCATGCTTCTGATCGCGTGGTTATTCGCTCCGCTTTGATTTCTCACGCCAGATAGAGTTTGGCAAGGCTCTGATACGGCGCGTCGCGTTTGTTGGCCAGCACCTTCAAATCGTCCACCATGCCTTCACTTATTTTCTGTCTCAGGAGAATGTCTAAAATAATACCCCTGCACTGATGGGTCTGTTTGTAAAGGGGCGCCACGTTTTCCCGCGTTCGCCTCAGGAATGTTGCTCCCCTACAGGGAGCATTTCTTTTCTTGCGTGAATGCCAGCAAAACGTTCAACGGCGGCTGCGGCCCCAGCAGGCTGGCGACAATCGGGAAACTGGCCCCGACAAACCCGATTGCCAGGCCGGTCGTCAGCCCCGCCAGGAACGGCAGCAGCATTGCCATGACCGGCAATGGGATGCCCCACCGGGCCATTTCGATCTGCATGGCTGCGATGGGGGTTGATCCGTCCGGCAGGGGCGCTTCGATGAACGCCCCGTAAATGCGCACGGCGGCGACAATCAGCGCCAGGTTGAGGGTTTTGCCCGAAAGAATGATTTTGCGCCAGGCATGGCGCGGCAGCGGCCGCCAGCGTTCGAGCAGCAGCATGGCCAGGAGGATGCCGAAGATCATGGGCAAATATCGGTTGGTTGTCCGCAGCGGCGGCAGCCATCCGCTCAGACCCGCCAGCGCAAGACGCAGCAGCAGGTATCCGGCGATTACCGTGAAGATCGGCAGCAATAATCTGAACAGGCTGGCGCCCGGCTGAAATTCGCCGGCGACCGCCGGGTCGGGCTTGATTTTCCGCAGCAGGCAAATATAACCGGCGGCGATGGCCGTAATGGAAAGCGGCAACCCGAGCAGCATGAATTGCCATACATCCAGGCCGGTGATATGCATGGCCAGTAAAACGCCGGGATACAACGGCCACCAGAATTCCCAGATATGCCTGAACCAGTAATTGGCCCGGGTTTTGTAAACCGCCGGGATTAAGCCGGCGCCATCGCAATTGTCAACCAGCGGCGCCGAAAAAATCGCGCCGCCCGGCATGGGCAGAAACCCGATCACGGCCGGCAGAGCCGCCATGGCGTGCCGGCGGCCGAGCCTCCCCCGGACGGCGTCCACCAGGTCGCGCATTACACCCGCCGCCGACATCTGGGTGGACAGCCAGATGACGAGGAAAATCACCAGCATCAGGCAGAAATTATCAATGGAAAAAAGGCGTTCGGCAGCAATGCGGATGCCGCCGGCCAGGGTGTGCCCGCTCATCAGGCCGAGGGCGCAGGTTCCCAGCAGGACGCTGGCCGATAAGTTGCGCGTGATCCGGTTGGCCGCCAGGATGAGACCGAGCGAAGCCAGGATTACGGCCAGCATGGGGATGTTTGTCATGGCGGAGCAGGTCGTCATTATTTCGCGTGCTTCTGGCTTTCTCTGGTAAAATTCACGTGAACTTAATAACATGCGATGGGCAGCCATCCAAGTTTATTTACGCCCCCAACCCGCGCCGGCAAGACCGCTGCCTGCCGGAGGGGTGCCGCGCGCTCCTTGGACGCGGGGCGCATCCGCCCGGATTGACCGGTTTCCCGGCCGGCGCGGAGTGGTATTCTAAAAATACCATCAATTCGGGTTGTCGTTACGGTTCCCGTCCTGCATAATGGCGGCGATGGATTGATTGAACGAACCGAACGAACCGGGCTGGCTATGCTGACACCGCGTCAACATGTCGAAATTGTCTTGCATGGCGGCTGCGCCCGCCGGACGCCGTTCACCATTTATTCCCAGATGGCGCCGGCTTGCGCGGCGGAGCGGGAAATGCGCAACCGGGGAATGTGCCTGGTGAAAAACGCTACGGTGGTTCGGGTGGCGCGGCCGAACGTCAAGGTCCGGGAATCCGTCAGCGCGGAATCCGGCCGGCGGATCAAGCGCACCGTTTACGAAACCCCCGCGGGAGAGTTGGACGCGACATCGGCAGATCAGGGCTTCACCCGCTGGCAG
>JAXGSX010000144.1:0-9077 GCA_040775225.1 Kiritimatiellia bacterium
CGACGGGCAACGCCCCGCGGCCATGGGCATCCGCGCCCTGGTATTGCAGGATGGGGGCGAAACACGCCGCAAGCATGTTTTCCGGGCCTATGCCGCCGCCGCGCGGCGGCCAGTCTGGCGCGGACGCTTCTGGCAGCAACTGGCCCTGCCGCTGGAAGAAGAAAACCGCGGGAATTCCCCCTTGTACCAGGATGGCTACAACTTTTTCGGCCCCCTGGCGGCGGCCTTCGTCCGGCATGTGGCGGAACAGGCCCAGGCGCGCAAATTGCGCCGGATTTATTTCTTTTCCCGCGAGGGACACATGTTTCTGCGGATATGGCGAACCGCCGAGCCGTACTGGTTCCCGGCCGGCGGCGCGCCGGAAGCGCGGTACCTGTGCGTCAGCCGCCTGGCCTTGGCGCCGGCGGCCTGCGCGCGCAAGGGCTTGATTCACGCCAATGCCCCGATGGCGCTTCTGCCGGCGCGCAATCGCGATCTGCGCGATGTCTGCCGGGTGTTCGGACTTGACCCCGCGCCGCTGGACGGAGTGTTCCGCAAACACGGTTTGGCGGCGGATACCCCGTTGAATCCCAACTACGCGGGATGGACCAGCGCCGGCTGGGACAATTTCGACCGGCTGCTGCACGATGCGGAATTCCAGGAGGGCGTCCGGCGGCAGACCGCAGAACGCGGACGCCTGCTCGAAGATTACCTGGCGCAGGAAGGATTTTTCGAATTCCCGGAAATCGCCGTCGTGGACATCGGCTGGCTGGGCACCATCCAGCGTTTCCTGTTTGACGCCATTGCCCATCGCCCGGATTGCCCGCGCCTCCATGGATTCCTGCTGGCCGCCACCCACGGCATTCCCTATCCCACCGGCCCGCTGAACGATATCGAAGGATTCGTTTTCGACCGGCGCCTTTACAACGGCGCCGGGGGAGTTATTGCCAATGCGCTTAATATTTTCGAGGAAGCCTGCCGCGAACCCGCGCCGGGGATTACCGGCTACGCGCAACAGGGCGGGCGCATCGTTCCCCTGCGCATGACCGCGGACCGCCCCGCCCGCCGCGAAGAGACCGCCCAGGACGCCTATTATGCGCCTCTGCAGCGAGGCATGCTGGATTTCGCCGCCCGCGGCGCGCCCGCCCTGGAAATCACAGGATACCATGCCGCCGACCTGCTGCCCTGGCTGAAACACACGCTGGCCATGCGCCTGGCGTTTCCCGACGCGGCGGAAGTCCGGCGCCTGCTCTGGCGCCACCACCTGGATGAATACGACGGACGCCATAAGCCGCCTTTGCGCGTCCGGCTGCGGCTGACGGGGCTCTGGGATTTGCCGCCCGGGATGCTGAAATGGACGCCGGGGCTCCGCACAATTTATTTCCTGTGGCACGCGGTGGTGTGGCGCGGTTTGATATTATTCCGTAAAATGATCCACCACTTGCGCGTCCGGCGCGCGGAACGCGCCGCGGGACGGCCGCGGGAATAGGCCTTGTTAACCCGCGCCGGGGATGTATAATTACGGTTTTAAGGTTTTACGTCAGCACACGGAACACCAAACACGGAACAATGCTCCCAATGTTATGACGCATTCCGTCAATATATCCCCCGACGCCACAACATCCAACGCCGCCCCCGCCACGCGCGATTACGACCTGGCCGGGCTCGGCAGCGGCCGCACCCTGCGGCATTTCCTGGCGCTGCGCCATCTCCTGCTGGGCCGGAAGGAATTTGCCGGCGGCGCCGGATGGTTGACCCCATTCCGTCTCTGGCTGGCCCATCGCTGCGGCTGTCTGAGCGCCCGGCCGCGTCATTGGGCGGCGCGACTGGCGGCGCCATTGGGACGCCTGGCGCGCGCGGCCCGCCGCGGTTCCCCGGCAAAGCCATGAACCATATTTTTAAATTACCCTGGCGGTTTCTGCGGATGTGCTGGTTTCACGGCATCGGCGCGGCGCTCTCGCTGACGCATGAAATCGTCGTCAACCGCCGGATGGCGCTGCAAGTCAAGTTCCCTTACGAATCGCCTTCCAACGCCGCCGCCTGGCTGCCGCTGCTGCGGCGCCGGCCTTTGATTTCAATCGTTATGCCGGTTTACAATTCGCGCTGGCTGGACGCAGCGGTGGATTCCGCCCTGGGCCAGAGTTATGAAAATTTCGAACTGATCCTGGTTGATGACTGTTCCACCGACCCTGGAACTGCCGCCGCGCTCCGCCGCGCCGCCGCCCGGCCCCGCGTCCGCCTGGAACGCACTCGGCGCAACCTGGGCGTCAGCGGCGCCACGAATGCCGGCATCTCCGCCGCCCGCGGCGACTACGTCGGATTCATGGATCATGACGACATTCTGCACCCCGACGCCCTGGCGCTGCTGGTCCGCACCCTCAACCAGGACGACCCGGCGGCCCGGGCGGACATTTATTTCACCGACGAAGCCCGCCTGGACCGGAACGGCAACATCGCCGCCTTTACGCATAAAAGCCAACCCAGCCTGGACAACCTGCTTGCCTGCAATACGGTGGCGCATTTCTGCGTTATCCGCCGCGCCGCCCTGGAGCGACTCGGCCCATTGAATTCCGCGTATGACGGCGCGCAGGATCATGAGCTGATGCTGCGCGCCATGGAAAAAGGATTGCATTTCCGCCACCTGCCCTACACCCTTTATGGCTGGCGGCAGGATGAGGCTTCCCTCTCCGCCGCCACCCGCCGCCGGACGCCGGCGCCGGACGCGTTGCCGCCAGCTTACCGCAGCGGCAAACGCATGCTCCAGGATTACCTTGCCCGGCAGGGCATCGCCGCCGCGGTGACCGATGACGCGTATCCCTGGTACCGCGTCAAATACGCGCTGCCCGCGGCCTTGCCGGAAATCGCCCTGATCATCCCGTTCCACGACCGCGCAGACTGCCTGCGGACGCTGCTTCCGAGCATCTTCCGTTCCACCTATCCAAACTACCGCGTTTACCTGGTTAACAACCGCTCCCGCGAACCCGCCACGCGCAAATTCCTGCGTGAATTGAACCATCCGCGCTGCGAGATTCTGGAATTTGACGAGCCGTTCAATTACTCGCGGCTGCACAACGCCACCGTGGAAAAACTGGCGCAGGAAGCGCTGATTTTCCTCAACAGCGACATGGAGGCGATCAATTCCGACTGGATGGAAGCCATGCTGGAGCATCTGCTGCGGGACGGAGTGGCCGCCGTGGGTTGCAAACTATTGCAGCGCAACGGCCGCGTGCAGCATGCCGGACTGACTTTCCGGCCGAGCGCCTGGAGCTGCGCCAAAAACATCACCGACGAGGAAGATTTCGAATACCACAGAATGCAGCGGGAAGTCGCCGGGGTCACCGCCGCCTGTATGATGATCCGCCGTTCCGCTTTCCGCCAGGTCGGCGGGTTCAACGAAATTGACTTCCCCATCGGATTTTCCGACGCCGATTTATGCCTGCGGCTGCGGCAGGCAGGCTGGAAAATCATTTACACCCCGTTTGCCCGGCTGTACCATGACGAATCCGGCACCCGGCGCAAACAGGAAGAAGCATACGAAAAGCACACCATGTTCACGCGCTATGCCGGCCAATCGCCGATGATTGACCCGCATTACAGCACGCTGGTGCAGGATTAACCGGCCGGCGGCGATCCCCCGGAATCGCCGCCTCCCGATCAATGCACGGCGGTTTTTCCAGGGGCCTTGTCCTGGTAATGCGTATGCAGCAGGTGGTGCGATTTTTCGCCCAGCGGCTTCACCAGAAATTCCCGGTAAATCTGCGTGATGGCCGGATTGTCGTGGGACTTGCGCAGGGGCCGGCCTTCGTCTTCCTTGTAAATCGCCTTGATGCGCGCCTTGCGCACCGCGTCCGTGGTCAACCGCGGCTGACCGCCGCCGCCGATGCAGCCGCCGGGGCAGCACATGATTTCGATGAAGTGGTAACCGCCCTTGCCGGCGGCGACCAGCTCGCAGATTTTACGCGCATTCGCCAACCCATGCGCCACGGCTACCTTCGCCGTAACGCCTTCCAGGAAACTCCAGTCCGGCAGGCAATCCTTAAACTGCAATTCCGCTTCCTTCAAACCCTTCAAGCCCTGGATCGGCTTGACATGCAGTTGCTTGGCGGGCAGCGGGCGCCCGGTCACGACTTCGTACACCGTGCGCAACGCCGCTTCCATCACGCCGCCGGTATTGGCGAAAATATCGGCCGCGCCGGTGGACATACCCATCGGCGAATCCTGCTCGCCGTCCGGCAGGCCGGCAAAGTCAATCCCCGCTTGCTTGATCATGCTTCCCAGTTCGCGGGTGGTCAGGACGTAATCCACGTCCTTGAAGCCGGAAGCTTGCATTTCCGGCCGGTCGCATTCGAATTTCTTGGCGGTGCAGGGCATGACCGACACCACCACCATGTCCTTCGGGTCAACCCCGGCTTTTTGCGCGTAATATGTTTTAGCCAGCGCGCCGAACATCTGCTGCGGCGATTTGCAGGTGGAGATATTGGGTATCAATTGCGGGAAGAATTGCTCCATGAAATTGATCCAGCCGGGCGAGCAGCTCGTGAACATCGGCAGCGGCGCTTCCTTTTTCTCCACCAGCGCCGTCCGCAGGCGCTGCAGCAGTTCATGGCCTTCCTCGATAATCGTCAGGTCGGCGGAAAAGTTGGTGTCAAAGACCTTGGCGAAGCCCAACCGGCGCAGCGCGGTGACCATTTTCCCGGTCACGCAGGCGCCGGGCTTCATGCCGAAACATTCGCCCAGGGCGGCGCGGATGGCGGGCGCCGTCTGCACCACAACATGCTTGGACTTGTCGTCCAGGGCGCGCCAGACGTCCTGGATCGAGTCCTGCTCGTAAATCGCGCCGACCGGGCAGACCGCCGAGCACTGGCCGCATTGCACGCAGACCGCATCGGCCAGGTTTTCACCGGCCCCGGCGCCGATCACGGTGTCAAATCCGCGCTCCCGCGGCGCCAGTGTGCCCACGCCCTGGACCTCCTGACAAACGGCCACGCACCGGCGGCAGAGCACGCACTTGGTCATATCGCGCACCAGCGCCGCAGTGGAAGCGTCCCGCGGCTTTGCCGAACCCATGAACGGGAACCGCACTTCCTGGATGCCCATTTCCTGGGCCATGGCCTGCAATTCGCACTGGCCGTTCCGGACGCAGGCATTGCAGTCCCAGGGGTGGTTGGCCAGCATCAACTCCACCGACATTTTCCGGCCTTCGCGCGCCAGCTTGGAATTAGTCAGCACCGCCATGCCTTCCGCGACGGGAGTCACGCAGGATGGCTGCAGGTTGCGGGCGCCGGCGACTTCCACCAGGCACACGCGGCAGGAGCCCGGACTGGATACCCCTTCCAGGTGGCAGAGCGTGGGAATCTTGATCCCGATCGAGGCGGCGGCTTCCAGGATGGTGGCGCCGGGCTTGGCGGTGACCGGCTGGTTATCAATCGTCAATTTGATGGACATATTCGGCATCTCCTATGATTTTCGTTCAAAAACAATCTGCGCCGCAATCAAACCGCTGCCGCCAGCGTTTCCACGCGGTTGCGCGCCAGGCGCGGCCGGACGGCGGCGCGGTCCACGCCCGCCAGGATGTCATCGCGGAAATACCGCCAGGCGGACATTATCGGCGCCGCCGGCGACTGCCCCAGCGGACAGAACGCGCTGGACTTCAGCGCCAGCGCCACCTCCTGCATCAAAACCGGATCGTCGGCATAAGCCCGGCCATCCTTCAAGCGGCGGGTGATTTCCAGCAGGATGTGCAGCCCATTGCGGCAGGGATTGCAGCGTCCGCAGGATTCATGATGGAAAAAGCGCAGGCAGGCATGCAGGAAATCCCGTATATTGACGCCGGCGTTCATCACCAGGATCGCGCCTGAGCCCAGGCTATGGCCCACTTTCTGCAAGGCGTCATAATCCAGCGGCACGTCCAGCATTTCCGCTCCCAGGATGTCGCCGGCGGTGCCGCCCAGTTGGGCCATACGGAACTCGCCGGACCGCATGCCGCCGCCGTATTCATTGATGATTTCACGCAACGTAACGCCGGTCGGCACCTCGATCAGGCCGGGACGCCGGATATGGCCGAGGATGGTATAAACCTTGGTGCCCGGCGTGCCGGCCGCGCCCAGCGACCGGAACCAATCCGCGCCGCGGCGCAGGATGGCCGGCACGTTGGCCAGCGTTTCAACGTTGTTGACGTTGGTTGGCATGCCGCGGAACCCCGCCTGGGCCGGGAAAGGCGGTTTCAGGCGCGGCAAACCGCGCTTGCCTTCCATGGATTCAATCAGGGCGGTTTCCTCGCCGCAGACATAGGCGCCGGCCCCCTTGCGGATTTCCACGTCGAAATTAAAGCCGCGGCCGAAAATGTTTTTCCCCAGCAAGCCCTGCGCCCGGGCGGCATCAATGGCCCGCTGCATCCGTTCGATGGAAAGGGCGTATTCGCCGCGGATGTAAATATAGCCCTGGCCGGCGCCGATGGCGTAAGCGCAGATCGCCATGCCTTCCAGCACCTTGTGCGGATCGCCTTCCATGATGAGGCGGTCCTTGAAAGTGCCCGGCTCGCCTTCGTCGGCATTGCAAATCACGTACTTGGCGCGCGCCTTGACCGGCGCGCAGAAACTCCATTTCAGCCCCGTGGGGAATCCGGCGCCGCCGCGGCCGCGCAACCCGGATTTTTTCACTTCCTCGATCACGGCAGCCGGCGTCATGGCGGTGACCGCCCGGCCCAGCGCAAAGTAACCGTCGTTCGCGATATATTCCTCGATGCTGTCGGGATTTATCCGCCCGCAATTGTCCAACACCACCCGGCCGTGAAACTGGGTGCGCCGGGCATCCGCCGCGGCGGGAGCGGGCGGCGGTATCTCGCCGGCCAGAATGCGGTCGCGGCAGGGGCGGCCCTTGACCAGGTGTTCGGCGGCGATCCGCGGCACATCCTCCGGGGTCAGGCGCCCGTATACCACGCCGTCCGGCTGGACGGCCGCCATGGCGCCGCCGTCCGCCGGCCCGAATGATCCGGTTTCCACCACCTGGATTTCACCGGCCAGTCCGCGCCGACCGATTTCGGCGGAAAACAGGTTCTTGATTTCGCGCGCGCCGGCAATGACGGTATTGGCGTCTATCGGCACCAGTATGCACATTCGCGGTTTGGACATGATGGCCTCGCTTGTTATCGGAAGGTAAAGGTATATTCAAATTTCAGACGGCCGCCGGAACCTGGTCCAGCCGGTCAATGATGGCGTTGACTTTCGCTTCGGTCAGATTGCCGTAAACCGTGTCGTCTATCATCATTGCCGGGGCCACGCCGCACACTCCCAGGCAACTGGCGGTTTCCAGGGTGAATTGGCCGTCGGCGGTGGTGCCGCCCACCGCCACTCCGAGCCGTTGTTCGAGCGCCCGCAGGATGTTTTCCGATCCCTGGATGTAGCAGGGCGGACTTTCGCACACGCGGATGATATGGCGGCCGCGCGGCCGTAGACTGAACATGGAATAAAACGAAGCCGTGCCGACAATCTCCGACACGGGCAGACACATGATCTGCGCCAGTTCGTCCAGCGCATCCCGGCGGAGCGAATTGTCGCCGCTGGCATCCTGGATATCGTGCAGGATTTGCAGCAGGTTTTCGCGGCAGTTGCCGTTTTTATCAACGATTTCCGCTATCTTCATAGGCTTCTCCCATTCAACCCTTGCAATCGCATCGCAGACAGCGGCAGGCTTCGCGCATCGCCGCCTCGCGCGAGATGGTTTTTTCGACTTCGACGCTGATCAGGCGTTCCCGCGGATCGAGCAGCGGATATTCCACCGGCATCTGTTCCTCGATTTCACGCTCCATGTTGACCGCGACATCGGGCAATTCCATTTTTTCCCAGAAATATTCGCGGAGGCCGGGCCGGCAATATTGGTCAATCGCGCGCGCCGCATGCTGGCCGTCGGCAATGGCTTCCACGACCGTGGCCGGGCCGCCGACCAGGTCGCCGCCGACAAACAGGCCGGGCACGGGCGTCGCCCCGGTTTTGCGGTCGGCCTGCAGGCGATTATCGCGCAAGGCGGCGCCGAATTCGCCGTCCGCCAGGATGGTTTCCGGCGCCGGCTTGTGTCCAATGGCCAACAGGATGGTGTCCGCCGCATATTCCTCGTCCGAACCCGGCGACTCCACAGGACGGCGCCGGCCGGTTTCGTCGAATTCGCCCAGGCGCATCCGGCGGATCGTGGCGGCAAGCCGGCCATCCGGGGTTTGGCGGATGCCCTCGATATTCTTCAGAAATTCAACCTTGACGCCTTCGGCTTCCGCTTCGCGGATTTCGATGGGATTGGTGGGCATCTCGTTGCGCGTCCGGCGATAAATGATCCGGACGTTTTGCGCGCCGAACCGCTGCGCTACGCGCGAACAGTCAATCGCGGCATCCCCGCCGCCGATGACGATGACATCTCGCCCGACCTTGAACCGTTCCCCGCGGGCGGCGCGTTCCAGGAACTGCGTGCCGGGGTAAACGCCCGGCAAATCCGCGCCGGGTATGCGCGGCATGACCTCGCGGCCGGCGCCGATGGAAAGGAAAATTGCGTCAAACCCCTGGCGGCGCAAATCCGCCATCCCGGTCTCGCGGCCGATAGCGACCCCGGTCTTGATTTTCAACCCCAGCCGCTCGAGATTTTGGATTTCCTTGGCCAGGATCTTGCGCGGCAGGCGGTAATCCGGAATGGCGTAGCGCATCAGGCCGCCGGGCTCCTCGCGCTTTTCGAAAACCGTAACGTCGTATCCCAGCAGCACGAGGTAATAACCGCAGGTCAATCCCGCCGGCCCCGCGCCGATGATGGCCACTTTCTTCCCGTTGAGCGGCGCCTTGGCGGGATAGAGATCGAGATAATCCCCGCACAAATCGCTCATGAACCGCTTGACCGCGCGCACGGCCAGCGGCCCTTCCAAATCGTTGCGCCGGCACTTTTCGATGCACCACTGGGGACAGACCCGCCCGCAGACTGACGGGAAAGGATTATTGCGCAGATGCACGCGCAAAGCCTCGTCGAACCGGCCTTCCTTGACGTAGGCCAGGTAGGCCGGCACATTCACCGTGGCCGGGCAGGCGTTGGAACAGGGGGCATGCACCATGGCCTGGCACACTCCG